>JAOZRY010000652.1 GCA_029939965.1 Bacteroidales bacterium
CGCTACCATGTTAACGATGTTTGTTTCCCGCTTGCGGTTCAATAATAAATCATAAATCATAAATTGAATTAGTTTCTTCTATTGGAAAGGTAAGGTAAAAATAAATGTGCTGCCTTTTCCTACTTCTGATTGTACCCAAATTTTGCCACCATTTTTCTCAACAAATTCTTTGCACAATGATAAGCCCAAACCAGTGCCTTTTTCATTATTTGTGCCCAATGTTGAAAGGCTCTCATCTATTTTGAAAATTTTGGATAGGTTATCCTGCGAAATACCTACACCATTGTCAGAAATTTTGATCTTAACAAATCCATCTATTAAAGCTACATCAATGGAAACACAGCCATTATTAGGTGTGAATTTAATGGCATTGCTGATCAGGTTTGCGAAAACAGTTCTGATGGTTTGTTTATCCACATCAACAATAATATTCTCCGAAACGGAATTTGTGAAGGTGATCTCTTTTTTAATAGCTCCGGGCATATACGGCGAAACAGCATCGGAAATAAGCTGTTTTAAATCTGTGTGTTCTTTTTTGATTTCTATTTTTCCTTGTTGCGACATTGCCCACATAAGTAAATTTTCGAGTAATTTAAATGCGCTTTCCGATGATTTATGAATATGGTTGATGAATTGTTTTCTTTCATTATCGTCAAAATCATCGTATTCATCTTTTAATAAACTTGTAAACCCAAAAATACTATTAAACGGACTTTTTAGATCGTGAGAAATTATTGAGAAAAATCTATCTTTTGTGGCATTTAGTTCTTTTAGTCTCTGTTCAGATTTGATAATAATTTCTCTGGTGTTTTTCTGTTCGGTAATATCAAAAGAATGAAAAATAACACTTTGTTCCGATTTCCAGGATATTCTGGCAGCAAACCATTTATGCTTGTCTCCAATTTGCAACGCATATTCGTATTCTATTAGTTCTTTGGTGTTTAGGCATGTAAGTATTGCATTATGGAAGGACTTGGCTTCATCATCAGGAAAAACATCAAATATTGTTTTGTTTAACAATTCCTCGCGTGGTTGGCTTAAAAGTTTTGAATTGATACGTGGGATTTTTATGTATTTCCCTTTGTTGTCGAACTCAATAATTACACTATCCATCGAATGGAAAATAGCGTTGAGTTCTTGTTCGCTTGTTTTAATTTTTGCAATTGCTCTGCTAATAAACCATATTAAAATACTAATTACAAATGAGCCGGAAATGAGTAAAATTAATAACGAACGGTTGTATTGAAGGTATGAAGCCCAACCAATTTGTGGTACAGCAGCCAATATCCAATTTCCGTACGGAAGTTCGATTGTTGCAGTTATTGGATTTTGTTCAAATACTTCCTCGTTTCCCCACCATACAGCGCCATCGTTTCCCAAACCATTATAACCTCTAATGGCAAATAAAACACCATCTTCTTGTTCCTTAAGGCCAGCCTGTTCTATAAGTTTGTCGCGGGAAATCACTATATCGGTAACTCCCCAAAACTTATCGGGCTGATTGGATGTTTTGTCGAAAATTGGAGTATAGGTAATAAAAGCAATGCCACCCTCAACCAATTCTACAGGCCCTGCAATAAATGATTTTTGTGTTTGGATAGTTTTTTCTACAATTTCAACACGTTCGGGATGCTCAAGAAGGTCTAAACCAATTGCTGCCTCGTGTCCTTTTTCCGGAAAAATTGCATTAATGATACAATCTTTCGACAAGGCCATAGTGCCAATTACCGAATCGTTTTTGATGAGCTCGTTTGCCAGGTCATAAAATTCGCTGTTCGAAATATTTGGTTTTAGCGATACATATGCTGCAATACTTTTAGTATAATGTATGCGAGAATGCAAAGCCTTTTCAAGCGAAATGGCCTTGGTTATTAATTTCTCCGAAAGATTTAATTTCACATCTTTTTCCCAAATTTCTTTTTCAGAATTTGAATAGTTTAATGCCCCTGTTATTAAAAGAGTAAACGAGAGCATTGCCACAATTGCCGGTATCGATTGCTTTAGAAAATGTATAATTCTAAATTTATTCATTTAATTATCCTCTTTACAAATAGTATTTAACTGCTATCATCAATTTATAGGTTTCATCTTCGAAGTCGTACAATGGTGAAACTGTAAAAGTTAAAGGGAATTGTTTGAGATTGTGTTCATAATTTATACCTACACCATAATATCTTTTGCCGACCACACCCAAATAGTTTTGCTGGTTAATTTTGTAGTTTGCCTGTACATTATACCAAAAGCCAGAGCCACCATATTCATAAATTTGAATAAAATTGAATCTGGTTTTTTCAATAATCAAACTCACATTTAATCTGTACGGATTTTCGTCGACCTCTAATCCGGCACCTATGCTAACCGACATCCAATTATATGGTTTTATAATTACCCCACCATAAGCTTGCGCCCAATATTGGTTTATTAATGCGAAATAATAAAATCCTACTTTAGGATTGGATTTAAAAGAATT
>JAOZRY010000093.1 GCA_029939965.1 Bacteroidales bacterium
GCAGATACGACCGGTTAGTAAATGTTACCAGAATCCTGACTTTCCCAAATTAGTGCCTGTCTCTAATGTCCCCTAACTTCGTTATGCTTGTGCTGAAAACAAACATTTACAAAAGTAAACTTATTGTTTTTCAGCACTTCACAAGCCTCGTTAGAGAACATTATAGATCAGGCACCGACTTTATGGACGGACACTAATTAGGACTTGCGCAGAAATATAAGAGCCTGCTCAAAAATAACTTCCGGTTTTTATGAACATCTATTATTTACTACTATACAGAATGTTACAACTCATATTTCTATTTTCCATTTTCAAACTGTAAATACTTACCAAAAACTTTAATTATGAAAAAACAACCTCTGTTTGGAAAAACATTAAACGAACTTAGTGCTATTGTTACAGGTTTTGGATTACCCAAATTTACAGCTAAACAAATTGCAGACTGGCTATACAAAAAAGATATCAGCTCCATTGATGAGATGACCAACCTTTCGAAAAACGCCAGATCAATATTACATGAACACTTTGAGTTCGGCCTTACTAAATTCTCTAACGTTCAGGAATCGGTTGATGGAACCAGAAAATATCTTTTCCCAACCGGAAAGCACAAGTTCATCGAAGCGGCATATATTCCCGAAGAAACAAGGAGTACCTTATGCGTATCGTCGCAGGTGGGATGTAAAATGGGTTGTTTGTTTTGCATGACAGGTTTACAGGGTTTTCAGGCCAATCTATCAGCTTGTGAAATCGTAAATCAGGTATGTAGTATTCCCGAAAAGGATAAACTATCAAATCTGGTTTACATGGGAATGGGCGAGCCTTTTGATAATTTGGATGAGGTAATGAAAAGCCTCGAAATTTTTACATCGGACTGGGGATTTGGCTGGAGTCCAAAAAGAATTACTGTGTCCACAATCGGTATTATTCCGGCAATGAAACACTTCCTTGAGAACAGCCAATGCCACCTTGCTGTAAGTTTACACTCACCTTTTAATGAGGAACGCAAAAAACTAATGCCTATCGCAAATCTGCATTCCCTACAGGATTTAATCAACACCATACGAAATTTTGATTTTGGCCGTCAACGCCGGATATCGTTTGAATATATATTATTTAAAGGCCTAAATGACACGCCCACTCATGTAAAGGAGCTTTCGAGAATGCTTCATGGCATTCGCTGCCGAATTAATCTTATCCATTTTCATCCCATACCAAACACAACTCTGAAAGGATCATCCGATTCAACCATCGAACATTTTATGACGGCTCTCAATGAAAAGGGCATTCGTACCACTATTCGTGCTTCGCGAGGGCAGGATATTTATGCAGCTTGTGGATTATTATCGACCAAAGAATTGGTAAAAATCAATTATTCGGATCACTGATACTCAGGTTCAAATTTTCGAAATTTTAAATTGAAAAACTTCTCCGTTCAAAAAAAATCTGAGTATGCCTATTTTTTCTAATTTTGCGGCTCAAAACAAATTTTATTTATGAGTTTTTTAAAAAGTATTTTAATAATTCTGATTTTCATCAGTTTAATTATTGGTTGCAATAATTCGGAGAAAGATACCGGACAACTTCCGGCTGACCTTGTTCACAATCCAAAATCAGCTTCGGGTATAAAAACAAAAAATGGAAAACCGGTAATAAAATTTGAAAATGAAATGCACGATTTTGGAAGAGTGATAGAGGGTGAAATTATAACTTATGCATTTAAATTCACCAACAATGGTGATGCCGATTTGCTTATCACTGATGTTAAATCGAGTTGTGGCTGTACCATCCCCCAATTTACCAAAGATGCAATATTACCGGGCGGTAAGGGCACAATAAAAGTAAAATTTGATAGCAGTAATCGTAAAGGATTTCAAAACAAAACAGTAACTGTTATCTGCAATACAATGCCCAACACCAAAACACTCCGAATTAAAGCACAAGTAATTGTACCAGAAAAATATTAAAACATATAATTCAATCTTAACATAAAACAAATAACAATGACACTACTAAATTTTATTTTCCTAATGATGCCACAAGAAGGTGGTGAGGGTGATTCAACATCATTCTTTATCATGATTCTTTTGATGATCGCAGTATTTTATTTTTTCATGATCAGGCCTCAAATGAAGAAAAGCAAAGAACAGAAAAACTTTAGAGAGAGCATGAAAAAAGGTGATAAAATTGTTACCATAGGCGGGATTCACGGGAAAATTCTCGAAGTTAAAGAAACTACATTAATTATCGAAATTGAAGGGCAAAACAGGCTGAAAATTGAAAAAAGTGCTGCTGCTGCTGACAATACGTCCATGATTGTAGAAAAACAGAAATAGACAGTAACGAAATAGTACATTTCAAAAACTCCACTCTGGATAAATTTTGTTTGGAATTTATGCGAGTGGAGTTTTTTTTGGATAAATCCTGATGAAATTAATACTTTTGTAATGAGACCATTAAAATTTTTTTCGGAAAAGAGAAGCGAAAATTTTAAATACAAAACCACTGTATTTCTGATTTGTTTAACTGTTTCCACATTTATTTGGACACTCATTAAACTCTCCGACACTTACTCAACTGAAATTATTATCCCGGTAACATATAGTAAAATTCCTGAAGGTAAAATCCTGGTAAATGATGTTGACTCTATAATTAAAATTGGAATTAAAGACCGTGGATTTCCACTGATCTGGATAAAATATTTTACCCGAAAAGCACCTTTCAATATCGCTTTAAATAATATAAGGATGAGGCAAAACATGCATCAGTACGAAGCACTTATGAGTACAAGAGCATGGTCGCAAAATTTTCTTAATCAGTATAACCTTGGAGGAAGTGTAGAATACATACGACCCGACACAATATTGTTTTATTTTGAAGACCGGTATTCAAAGGATGTACCTGTACATCCTAACATAAACATCAATTTTAAAAACCAATATTTTGCATACGACACGTTGACATATACGCCGGAAGTAGTAACCATTAGCGGGCTCAACAAAACCCTCAACAAAATAACAACAATCCAAACCGTTCCTGTTACCTTTAATAATCTTAGTACTTCCATCGATAAAAATATTTTTCTTAAAACCCCAAACAACGACCCAAATATTGAGATTACTCCTTCAGAAATTAATGTGAAACTACACGTGGAAAAATTTACTGAATCACAAATCGAAATATCCATCAATAAAATCAACCAACCCGATAGTATTCGAATCAAATTATTCCCGGAAAATATAACCATTAAATATCTGGTTGCACTAAAAGATTATAAAAAGATCACGCCCGAAATGTTTAGGTGTACGATCGACCTTGATCAAATAAAAATAAATAGTAGTGATAAACTTGATGTTTTGCTAAGTGTAATCCCCCAGTTTGTAACAATTGTAAAAATCGAACCTGCCGAAGTTGATTATTTAGTTTTAAAATAATGCTTAAAGTTGGTCTAACCGGAAACATTGGAAGTGGCAAAAGCCTCATAGCACGGATATTTGAAACACTCCAAATTCCTGTTTTTTATGCTGATGTGGAAGGAAAAAAAATCCTCGACACTTCCAGTGTTGTTTCCGACATCCAAAATATCTTTGGTCTCGAAGTAATCAAAAATCAAAAAACAGACAGAAAGGCCTTGGCTAAAATCGTATTTTCTGATAAATTAAAACTCACTAAACTCAATAATATAATCCATCCCGCAGTAAGAAACAAATTTAATACATGGGCTAAAAATTACACAGGTACACCATATATTTTATATGAAGCAGCCATACTTCACGAATCGGGGCATTACAAATACATGGACAAAACAATAGTTGTAACTGCACCGGAAAAACTAAGAATAAAAAGGGTAATGAAGCGTGATAGTATTTTGGAAGAGATGGTTGTGGAGAGAATGGCAAATCAATGGCCACAGGACATAAAAGTGAAACTTGCTGACTGGGTTATCAACAATAATGAGGAGGAATTGCTAATACCACAAGTAGTAAAGCTTCATAAAAAAATAATTGAATTAAACCATTTGATTTCCAAATAGGATTTATCATGGCAAATGACCATTGTTCCTTTTCATTGATGCATCACATCGCTAATAAAACCGGAATTGAAAATAACAGGAGAAGGAAAGTTAGTTTAAATCAAACTGTGGGGTAAAAACCGGAAGTTATTTTCGTTGAGCCTGCACGTCTTCAATTGTAACAACCCCACCATTATTACCCCAACTGTTCAGGATATAATACACAACATCCCGTACTTCCTCATCGGAAAGATCTTTAAGTAGCATTTCATTTCCCGGATAGGTGAAACCATTTACAGTAATAGATTCCGTAGATCCATACATCGTCTGCCTTATCGCACGGTTTATATCTTCAAGCAAATAATCAGCGTTTGCCAAAGGTGGAAATGTTTGTGGTAAACCCTGGCCATTTTTCTGATGACACACCGAGCACGATCCTTTGCCCTCATAAATAGCCTGCCCCTTAAACATAGGTGAATTTAACTGCTTAATTTCCTGCATTTTATTCAAATTAACATAATTAGGAGCTGACGCAATACTCGTTGGCGCAATGCTAAATGCCATAAAAAAAATAAATGCAAGTCCTAAAACACTAAAAACTAATTTTTTCATTGTTTCTGATTTTTAATTTTAATTAGAAATGGTTTTGTGAAAACAATAGTACAAAAAAGATATTTGTGTAAAAATAATTTAATTTTTGAAATTTCCATTTAACCTGAAGAATTCATGCATAATATATTATCCATTCCGTCAAAAGCCATTATAACTCACAATCTCATCAAATGATTTGCGGTTTTTGTTGGGTAGTTTTTTATAATCAGGATATCCGACAGAAATAAGCAAACCGATGGTTTTTCCTTTCGGAATATTAAGAATACCCTTAATAGCCTTTTCATTAAACCATCCCAACATACATGTTCCCAACCCATTTTCGGTGGCTTGCAAGCAAAAATGTTCAGCAGCAATTCCGATATCAATCAAGGGGTACTCTTTATTTTTAATCTTCCCACCGATTTGTGTTATCAATTTTGGTTTTTCCATAATCATAACCACAACAACCTGTGCCTTGCTAACAAACTTGTTAAAAGAGACTACCTTATTGTAGGTCTCTTTCGAAACCTTTTCAACCATTTTGGTATCATCAACTACAATAAACCGCCAGGGTTGCGAATTGGAGGCAGATGGAGCCAACCGTGCAGCTTCAAGACAATAGTCGATTTTTTCCCGTTCAACAGGTTGCTCAGTGTATTTTCGGGCACTAAAACGTTGTTGCACTAATTCTAAAAATTTCATAATTCAAAGAGACGTTAAATTATTAATTAAAAATAAATCCAGAATTACTCAATGGCTCTGCGGTTAAAAATTATGTAACCAATATTTAATGCTACAAAGAACTTTTCTTCGGGGTTATTAAAATAATTTACCGAAAGGCTAACCGGACCAATAAAAGTATGGTAAACCAGTGCACCGCTTCCCATCCAGTATCGGTTTTCCAATTCACCACCAAAATACCCGGTATTATCCTCAGCACGTAATATTTGCTGATAGGGCTGATATAAATATACTTCTCCACGGATGTCGAACCGCCTGGTTAATTCCCAAATAGCTTTTAATCCGATTGCACCATAATTGTACGACCGGTAATTGGAAAGGAAAAGGGTTTTGCTTTCGGGGATAGGTTCACAAGCAGGAGCTACAAGCAGACTGGAAGTATAATTACTAAAAAAACTTTGGTTTGATAGATGAAGATTTCCGTAAAAACCAAATTTTACAGAACCAATTTGCCTGAAATAATTATCCCACAACAGGTCGAAGTAAAACCAATTATGGCCGATTGTAGCATCATTAGCCAACTCATGCGATTTTGATCCACTTATAAACTCTTCCTCTCCCGAAACAACTCCGATTGCTATTCGGAAAAGTACTCCGGAACTGGCGTATTGTTTTTTGTTTAATGAGTTTAGTTCCCATGCAAGCCCTGTTGATAAAAAATTAAACTTCGTTATATCAGCTGTATCTTCCCTACTAAAAATATTATTCTGGTAATATTTATTATCAAGCAACCCACCAACGAATTCCACTTCAAGTTTGCCTGTATTTGTAGCAGGAACACCTCCAAACAACCGTACATAATTATCGTTTTGGATTAAAAATGATGGCGTAATGTCTTCGATAAAATGAATAGTACTTTTAAAATAATCGTATTGATTGTAAACTACATCCCCACCCACATAAACCGGGATTTTTCCCGGAAAATCGAACCTGCCACCAAAAAGTACCGATGTATAAAACTTCCCAAAATATACATTCAGCTTCAATCGCATTGCTTCCTGAAAAAGGTAATTGTAATTAATTTCGACAAAGGCCTGGTTTGCCAGTCGTGAAGATATATTTCCTCCAAATTTGAGATTAAATTTATTGGCAGGTTTCAATTTTAGATAAAGATCATATTTACCAACCTCACTATTATATTTCATTTTAATTCCTGATAGCTTCACCTTTTTACTTGCGGTAAGGTTAAAATAGTCGGGTTTAATTTCATCAAGAGTTGGGTACTTCGATTTGTGAATCAGGGTTTTGTAAACGTACCTTTTTTCCTTTTCATTCAAACCATCAATGTAGATACTATCTATTCGATACAAAGGTTTTTTTGCATTAAAATCAACCCTGCGCAAATTTACTTTATCCAGTTCAGTTACACGTTTTACCTTTTGTTTAATTTCGGGCATTCTCTTTTGCGTTTCATCGTAACCGGTTCTAATAAATTCATCATACAAAGAAAAATCAGTAAGGTTAACTTTTTCCACCTGAGGCTCGATTAAAATGCCCTTGCTGGTATCCAAACTAAAATCGGTATCGGTCATTAGCATGTTTTGAATCTGAGAAAGCACATCATCGGGATCAGGTTGAGGATAATTACCTGACACTTTACTTCCGATAATCACATCTGGCTTAAACTCATCCAGAGCAATATCTACCGGAAAGTTGTTGTACATTCCGCCATCAAAAAGCAGTTTCCCGTTAATTTGGATAGGCTTAAAAAGAAATGGAAAGGTAATTGAAGCGCGAACTGCATTGGCCAGGCTACCATTTTTAATTATTACTGCCCTGCTCGAATCTATATCGGCGGCAATGCACCTGAAAGGAATCATTAGGCTATCGAAATTGTAATTAGAAACAGCCGATGCAGCAGCAAAAATCCTCATTAAGCCAAAATCGAGTTCTATCGGTGTTTTGATGGTTGCCGGTAAAATCTTTGAATATTTGTTCGAAAAGTCAAGCTTTAGGTCAATCCAACCAGCATCAGGCTCATCTTTGGTGTAATAAAACGAATATCCCGGATCAATCTCACTATTTATCCACCGGTCAAAATCCTGCGATTCGAACAATTTTTCGATCTCTTCGATCGAATAGCCCGATGCATACAATGCGCCCACGGCAGCACCAATAGACGTACCTGCAATATAATCAATTGGAATATTATTTTCTTCAAGAGATTTGAGCACTCCTATGTGTGCCATACCCCTTGAGCCTCCTCCACTTAGCACAACAGCAACACCCTGTCCATGCAAGCTAGAACCGAAAAACAACATTATTCCACAGAAGATGAATATGTAAATAAGATAATACCGGAAATTCACAACAATACTGGTTTTCGTGAAAAACGGCCTAAAAGTAAAAAAATTTTACCGGTGCATAAACAAAATACTCCGAACAAAAATCCACAAAAAAAAGGTGTTGCCAAATAAATGGACAACACCTCTTTAATTTTATTTTACAATATAATTACACTTTATCAAATCCCTTTTTAAGGTCAGCAATTATATCCTCCACATCTTCGATACCAATAGATAGCCTTACCAAACCATCGGTAATCTTGGCTTCAAGTTTATTTTCGTGCGATATTTTTGAGTGCGTCATCGAAGCTGGGTGTTGTATCAGCGATTCAACTCCACCAAGCGAAACAGCAAGCAGGATTAAATCAACATTATCCATCATGCGTTTTCCGGCATCAAGTCCGCCCTTTAGCTCAAACGAAATCATCGATCCGGGGCCATCCATTTGTAGTTTGGCCAACTCGTATTGTGGGTGCGATTTTAAACCAGGATATTTTACCCATTCAACCTTTGGATGTTGCTCCAAAAATTCAGCAATTATCATAGCTGATGCCTGAGCTTTCTCTATCCTCAAACCTAATGTTTTTAACCCCCTGTGTACCATGTAAGCCTGATGTGGGTCCATGTTTGGCCCCATATTGGTCATCACCGGCTTCAACATTTTATGATATTTTTCGTTTGCCGAAACAATCATTCCTGCAACAATGTCGGCATGTCCGTTTATAAATTTTGTCATGGAATGTACAACAACATCAGCACCGTGTTCAATAGGCCTTTGTAGGTAGGGGCTGCAAAACGTGTTATCCACAACAAGTGGCACATTTATGCTATGAGCAATCTCAGCAAGAGCTTTCAAATCACTAATACCAATCGTTGGATTGGCAGGTGTTTCGGTGTAGATCATGGATGTTTCAGGACGAATAGCAGCTTTTACCTGCTCAATATCAGTAGTGTCAACATAGGAATATTCAACACCAAACCGCGAAAAAACTGACTCCATCACGCCACGGGCCGGACCATAAAGAGCATTATGACTTATTATATGCTTTCCGGCTCCAAGAAAGGCTAAATAAACGGTTGTAATGGCTGCCATTCCTGAAGATGTGGCAATTCCTGCAAATCCTTTTTCAAGATTAGCTACCGCTTCTTCCAAAGCATTAATCGTTGGGTTGCCAAGACGAGTGTAAATATATCCATCGCTCTCCCCCGAAAAACAAGCTGCGCCATGATCTGCATTTTTAAACTTAAATGTTGATGTTTGATAGATAGGCACTGTGGCACTTCCCATCGGATCGTCAATTTCTCCTGCATGCACCTGCCGGGTCATGAATCCTAAATTTTCTGATTTCATTTGTTTGTTTTTTTTTACGTAATTAACTACTATTTCTTATTTATTTTGAGCGCAAAGATATGGAGATAATTTAGATGTTTAAATTTTTGTCGCATTTACAAACTCTAACATTATTTAATGGTACAATGATTTAATGCTAAAATGATTTAATGCTAAAATGATAAAATGATTCAATGCTAAAATGATTCAATGCTAAAATGATTCGATCCTTTTCCCCTTCTTTCCTTATCGCATTCTCGCATTGTCGCATTGTCGCATTGTCGCATTGTCGCATTGTCATATTCTCTCCTTGTCATATTTGAAATGT
>JAOZRY010000653.1 GCA_029939965.1 Bacteroidales bacterium
AGTGCGGGCTACCGCCTGATAGTTGATGGCTTGCGGGGTTTGGGCAAAAATGCCCACTGTTGCAATTATTGCAACCAACAATGTTAAATAAATTCTCTTCATAATAATAGGCGTAATAGACAAAAAGGAGGCTAAAAACTTCTAAACTGATAGTATATTGTAGCTTTGCGGCAAATCAAATACTATGAATAAAAAAAGTGTGTTTATTGCAACAGTTCAATAACCAAAAAAAATGGTATCCGAGATGGCAAACAAAAGTACAAGTGTTATGCCTGTGGCAAACAATTTTTAGGTGGAAACAGGATTGTCCCTGAAGTTATTTGGAAGGAATACCAAGATGGCAAACAAACGTATGGTCAGTTAGCGGTACAGTATAATTGCTCAAAGCGGACCATCCAAAGAAAAATAGATATCCATGCTGTCACAATCCCCCCTAAACTATCAAGAGAAGTAATAGTCCTGATGGATACGACTTATTGGGGAAGGAATTTTGGCGTAATGCTTTTTAAGGATTCCATTACCAAAGAGAACCTTCTGAAATATTATGTGAAAACAGAAACAAATGCCCTATACAAACAAGGGATAGGAGAATTGCAATCAAGGGGGTTTTTGGTCAAAGCAATCGCATGTGATGGACGAAAGGGGCTACTTGCCTCCTTTGGGACGATCCCGATTCAAATGTGCCAGTTCCACCAAGCTGCAATCATAAGGAGGTACTTGACCAAAAACCCGAAATTGCCCGCCTCAATTGAATTAATGGAAGTTGTTAATTTAATGAAACAAACCGATAAAGAGTCCTTTGAGGGAGCCCTAAGTGAATGGCACGGCAAATGGTTGCCTTTCCTAAACGAAAGGACAGTAAATGAAGAAACCGGCAAAAGCTTTTATACACACAAAAAGTTGCGAAGTGCTTATCGAAGCCTCAAAACCAATCTCAGATGGTTGTTTACCTGGTATGATCATATGGAATTAGGTATCCCCAATACCACCAATGCAATAGACGGGCACTTTGCAAACCTGAAAACAAAACTCAGAAACCATAATGGCTTATCCATTAGAAGAAAAAAGAAATTCATCGATGGGTTTTTAAAGGCATAAAGGCTTCTAAAAAAGTAAAAAGGGATTCATTTATGAACCCCTTTCCTTTTTGACTTTTTTTGTCAGCCATCAAGTCTATCCCTGATAGGTTGCCCCCCGGCAGAGCCCATTTCCGTTTAACTTGACAATGCAAAGATAGTTGAGGAATTGTAAACAGCCGAAAATCCAAGAAAATAAACAGCCTCCTTTTTGTCCACTTGAACATTGTTTGTCAAAAACAGCCTCCTTTTTGTCCATTATACCTATTTTTGCCATAAATGTGAAATGATTAAAATCAACAATATGGGAGCACTTGATGTTCGTTGGCAACAACGATTAAATAATTATTTAAAGGCATTATCTCAGCTCAAAAAGTTTATGGACAAAGGGGATGACCTGAATGAACTTGAAGAGCAGGGTTTGATAAAAGCGTTTGAATACACTTTTGAACTTGCCTGGAATACTATGAAAGATTTTTATGAAAGCCAGGGCGAAACCGGAATACAAGGTAGCCGGGATGCTATCAGAATGGCATTCAGACGCGGGCTGATTGAAGATGGTGAAAGTTGGATGAAAATGATCGAAAGCCGCATAAAAACTTCACACACTTATAATGAAGAAACTGCCAATGAGATAGTTGAGGCTGTTAAGTATATTTATTACGCTCTGTTTTTATTGCTTAGAGATAAATTAGAATCACAAATGATAGCTCAATGAAATTCGGTCTTAAAGAAAATACTATTAAAAAAATAAACCAGGTATTTGCTGCACACCCCAATGTTAAGCAAGCAATTATATATGGCTCCCGAGCCAAAGGGAATTTTCAACACAATTCGGATATCGACATTACCCTGAAGGGAGAAAAAATAAGTCTTGATGTGCTTAATCAAATCTCTCTTGAAATTGACGACCTTCTATTGCCATACATGATCGACCTTTCCATTTTCGCACACATTAAGAATCAACATCTAATTGATCATATCCTTCGTGTAGGTAAAATGTTTTATCCAAAAGAAGAAATCACATCACCCTCATCTTGATTGTTTGGGTATGATTACCAACACTTTGCCGGATTTTAACGGAACTTTTAAGAAAACACACTACCACCAATCACATCAATAACTGTTGGTGCTACTTCCATAAATGATACATAACTTTCGGATATACAGATTTACCCTAACCCGGCAAAGGAATAAGTTTTAATTACATCCGGGGCAGTGGTTAGTTTTTTCATCACCTTGTTTTTTCATTTCTCAAATCTCAGAACTCCTTACTTACCGTAAACTATATTGTAGCAATGCTAGCGTCTTTTATTATATATTGTGTTGCCTCGTGCTGTAGCACGGGGTTAATAATATTTGCCCTCACTTCCTCCTCCTCT
>JAOZRY010000094.1:0-6159 GCA_029939965.1 Bacteroidales bacterium
TTACCATGTTCTTAACGTAGTCAGCGTGACCCGGACAGTCAACGTGTGCATAGTGCCTGTTTTCGGTTTGATATTCGATGTGAGCAGTATTAATGGTAATACCTCTTTCTTTTTCTTCAGGAGCATTGTCAATTGAATCGAAAGATGCAAATTCAGCAAGACCTTTATCCTGTAGGTTAAGGGTGATCGCTGCTGTTAAAGTTGTCTTTCCGTGGTCAACGTGTCCAATTGTTCCAATGTTTACGTGCGGTTTGGAACGATCAAATTTTTCTTTTGCCATTTTAAAAAGTTATTTAATTAGGTGTTACAAAAAGGTTATTTATTTTTAATTTTGAGCCAATGATGAGAATTGAACTCATGACCCCTTCCTTACCAAGGAAGTGCTCTACCCCTGAGCTACATCGGCTTAAAGAGCGGGAGACCGGGCTCGAACCGGCCACCTATAGCTTGGAAGGCTATCGCTCTACCAAATGAGCTACTCCCGCTTGTTATTATACACAAAAAAGGATTTCACTTGTGAAATCCTTTTTTGTGCCCTTCAATTCAAAAAGAACTAAAAAAGTGGGGAGAGGAGGATTCGAACCTCCGAAGGCTGAGCCAACAGATTTACAGTCTGCCCCGTTTGACCGCTTCGGTATCTCCCCGGAATTTTATGATAATTAGAGCCGATGGACGGACTCGAACCGCCGACCGGCTGATTACAAATCAGCTGCTCTACCAACTGAGCTACATCGGCCTGAATGCAAGAATTATCAAGAACTTTCAACTACTTGCTTTATAAAAAAGCAGTCCTTTTTCTGAAAAAGGACTGCAAAAGTATAATAGTATTTTGAATTACCAAAGCTTTTTTTTGATAAATCGTAAAATTTTATTTTCTTCTTTGTTTTTCTTTGTGTTTGATGAGTTGTTTGCGCAATGCTTCTACGGCCTCGTCTGTGGCTTCCTCAAAGGATTTGCTTTGTTTTTTTGCGAATAAATCGTTGCCTGGAATATTTAATCTTATTTCTGTAATTTTATTATTATCACCTTCAGTGTTATCAACTTTTAATGATACTTCACTTCCGATAACACCATCATAAAATTGTAGAAGTTTTTTAACTCTTTCTGTAATAAACAGTTCCAGCTTTTGATCTGCTTTAAAATGTACTGATCTAATCTCTAGTTGCATATGATATTCCTCCTTCAGTTTTTGGCTCTTGGATGAGCTTGTTTGTAAATGGATTTAATTTTTTCGATTGAATTATGAGTATAAACCTGCGTTGAGGCAAGGTTCGAATGACCCAATATTTCTTTAATAGCATTTAATTCGGCACCACGGTTTAGCATAATTGTAGCAAAACTGTGCCGCAGGGTATGGGGACTTTTCTTCGAGTTAGTTGAAACATAAGAAAGATATTTATTTATAATTCGGTAAATTAATTTCGAATAGCACTTCTTGCCATGTTTGGTAATAAACAATGATGAGCAGGATGTGTTGCAATCAGCCTGAATTTGCATTCTAAACGGAAGGTATTTCTTTAACAGTTTTATCAAGTAAACAGAAACCGGAATCAACCTTTCTTTACCGCCTTTGCCAATAACTTTAATATCGCAGCGCATTTCCATAGTCACATCTTCAACCTTTAGCTGTGTTAATTCTGATACTCTCAGACCAGTTAGGTAAAAGGTTACTAGTATTACTTTATTGCGTATCCCCTCAAAATCTTCCCCGAAATCAATCGAATAAAGTAATTGCTCTAATTCTGACTCTTTAACAAATTCGGGGAGTTTTTTTCCTGATTTTGGCGAAATTATTTTCTGCATTGGATTTGCCATAATCACATTCTCCCTGAGCAGAAATTTAAAATATGTTTTTAAACAGGAAATCTTTCTGTTGACAGTTTTGGGTGAGATTCCTTTCTCGATCATCGAAACGAGCCAACTTCTAATTAGGTTATGATCTATTTCATGAAACTTTTCCACCTGAAATTGGGTATTAAGAAATAGATAAAATTGATCCAAATCGGTATGATAGGATGTTATGGTATGGTAGGAGTACCTTTTTTCTTGCCTTATGTATTTTATAAATTCTTGCCTCACTTAAAAAAAAATAGGAAAACTTTTGTTTCAAAGATAATATGAAATTATCCACAAAACAAAATTTTCCCTATATATTTACTAAATTATCTTCAATCGAAGAACAGTTTAGGCTTCTTCTTCGTTTCTAAGTTGTTGAACGTAAATAGCTTTGAGCCGTTCTTCCCTTTTTCTTACGGATGGTTTTGTATATTTTTGCCTCTCGCGGAGTTCTTTTACAACACCAGTCTTTTCAAATTTCCTTTTGTACTTTTTAAGAGCCCTCTCAATATTCTCGCCTTCTTTTACAGGAATTATAATCATTTTAAATACCTCTTAATTAATGATTTAATTTAATTTTATTATTTTAATCCTCGAATTGGGGCGCAAAGGTAAAGATTTGTTTTTATTATGCAAATTATTTTCGGTTAAATATTTTAATAAATGTTTTTTACTTTAACCTTTTTGTATTGTGAAAAAAAAGCTGGCACACACATCATTGATAGCTTTATGAATTTTAATAAAAAGATGGCCCTACTGTGAATTTAGTGGAACATATAAAAATGCTTCAATGATTTAATGATACAATGCTTTAATGCTACAATGCTTTAATGCTACAATGCTTTAATGCTACAATGATACAATGATTTAATGCTACAATGATACAATGCTTTAATGCTTCAATGATTTATTGCTTTTCCTCAACCTCAACCTCAACCTCAACCTCAACCTCAACCTCAACCTCAACCTCAACCTCTCTTGTCTCCTTATCGCATTTCATCATTATAAATAAACTTATTAACACAACAACAGAATCGTTATTTACCAGTAAAATGGTAGTAAAACCAAAATACTATCTCTTTTTAATTTCGGGAATCCTTCCCGGTGTCCATGGGGCATTATATTTTTCCATCTGCTGTTCTATTTCCTTAACTTCATTATCAATTCTTTTAATTTCTTGAATTATGGATGGTAACTCTTTTATAAGTATTTCATATTGATTGAGCTGTGTTTGTGTGGGTGAAGATGTTGATCCCCAATGCGACCAGGCGATGGTATTATAGCGGCTATTGAGAGGCATCTGTGCCGGTGGTACTTCTTCCCAGCTTGCCTTTGGTTGGGTTCCATAAAAAATAAATGAGATATTGTTGAGATCTTCATAGGCTTTTCTGGCATCATCAGCAAGCTTTTTTGGGGCTTGAGGCGTGTTGTGAAGCGACTGCCTGATGTGTTCAACTTTTTCGATTAGCTGCTGGAGATATTTTTCGGTTCCACGCATTGTTCTGCCAAGTTCAGCTACTTTATCCTGATAGGCTATTAGCTCTTCACGGTTTTCAGCAGGAAATGTTGTGTTGTTGAGCGGTTTTACTTTAAATTCAACCGGAGCTGCCAATTCAGTTATTTCGCCATTATGATCTAGGGCTATGGATATTGTATAATTACCGGGTAAGACAAACATTCCAGAGTAACCATCATTTTTCGGATCGAATTTATCTTTTTTTAACTTTATTGGGTTTTTGCTCTGATATCGCAAATCCCAGTTTACTTTGTTGATACCAGTTGAAGGGCTTTCGTATAATTTTCTGATTATGATTCCCCTGTCATCTTTTATTGTAAATACTATTATTGGTACGATTTCAATTTCTTCCGCTCTCAACTGTTCTACACTTGGTTGAAGTATTATTTTATCATCTTTAAATAACTCCTTCTCCTTTTTAATTCTTTCCTGTTTTTTAGTTTTTGGCGATTCTTTTAAATAATAGGTAAAAACAGCACCAAATTTAGGGTTGTTAGCTGAAAAAGTGGTTGATCCCTGACCATTGCGATCTCCGGCTTTAACATAAAGTAAAGCATCTTTTACAGGGAATAATATTGCTTTAGTTGTGTCAAGAATTTCTGATGTGATATACCGCAGGGGCGAATAGTCGTCGATAATGTAAAATCCCCTGCCAAATGTGGCAACTACAAGATCATTTTCACGTTCTTGAATAACCATATCTTTCATGGCAATATCAGGAATTTCTGCGGATAGTTCAGTCCAGATTTTGCCACCATCCACACTAAAGAATACATTAAACTCAGTACCAACAAAAAGCAGGTTGCGATTTACATGATCCTGAACAATTGTATGCACAGTTTCATCTTTGGGAAGGTTTCCGGTTATTGAAGTCCATGTATTTCCTTTATCGGTGCTTTTTAGTAGATATGGCTTGAAGTCATCACTTTTTATATTGTCGAATGAAACAAAAACAATATTTTCATTGTAGCGCGATGGAAGGATGTCGCTTATGTATGTGTATTCAGGAACACCGGGGAAAGTTGTTATTTTCCTCCACGTTTGTCCGGCATCTTCGGTAACCTGTATCACACCATCATCAGAACCGGAATAAATTAAATCTTCTTTTACCGGCGATTCTGCCAACGAAACAATTGTTCCCCATTGTGATGTTGAAATATTTTTTACTACTGCATTTGAAGGCCAGTATTTTCCCATAACCTTAAACTGGTTTCTGTCTTCATTGCGGGTTAAGTCATCGCTTATTGCTTTCCAGCTATTGCCACGATCGTCGCTGCGGAATACCTTGTTAGCAGCAATGTATAGCCTTGTTTTGGAGTGGGGGCTAAGGAAAAATGGCGTGTTCCAATTCCAACGAAATGTTAATTCATCTTTGCCGGGTTCGGGTTTAATTTTAATTTTTTCGCCCGATTTTTTGTCATATCTAAATATGTTTCCATACTGATAGGCTGAGTAAACAATGTTTGGATTGCCAGGCTCTATTGCCTGAAAAAAACCATCTCCACCAAGTGTAACAACCCATTCATCGCTGGTAACACCATTTTTTGTGTTTCTGGAAGGCCCACCCATACTGTTATTATCCTGAGTACCTCCGTAAACCCAATAAAAAGGTTCTGTATCATCTACATTTACGCGGTAGTATTGAGTAATGGGGAGATTGCTTTTAAAAATATAATTTTTGCCACTATCAAATGATTCATAAATTCCTCCGTCACCACCAATAATAAAATGGTTTGTATCGTCAGGGTCAATCCATAAGGCATGGTCGTCAACGTGCCGAGAGTTATTTCCGACAGATTTCCATGTTTTGCCTCCATCAAGCGAAACTTTCGAAATTGTTTCGAGCGAATACACTTTATCAGGGTTTTTTGGGTCGCATACAATTTCATTGTAATATTGTCCGCTTGCATGGTGGTCGCTTCTTTTATTCCAACTGGCTCCTCCATTTGTTGTTCTATAAAAACCACCTTTATCATTTTGTGCTTCAATAATTAAATAGAGGTAATCCGGATTTGCAGGAGAAATAGCTAAGCCCATTCCACCGATGTGTACTTCGGGAAGTCCTTTCATAATTTTGTTCCAGTTTTCACCTCCATCGGTCGATTTGTAAACTTTTGATTCCGGGCCTCCGCCAATTTTGCCAAAACTTCTTCTTCTTCGTTGTTCGGATGTAGCATACAAAACATCAGGATTTCGTGGATCCATCACAATATCATTGATGCCGGTATTTTCGCTAATCTCTAAAATTTTATTCCAGTTTTTGCCCCCATCGGTGGTTTTGTATAATCCACGGTCTCCACCCGGTCCCCATGCAGAACCTTCAGCAGCAACAAAAACAATATTCGTATTTTCGGGATGAATTACAATTTTACCAATTTGTCGTGATGAGTCGAGTCCCATTTGATTCCATGATTCACCCCCGTCGCACGATTTGTAAACGCCATTACCATAACCAAGAGCCCGCTGATGATTGTTTTCTCCGGTACCAAGCCACACGATGTTGTGGTTTGATGGAGCTATTGTAATTACACCCATTGAGTATGCCTTATGATTGTCGAAAATAGGCTTGAATGTAGTGCCGTTGTTATTGGTTTTCCATACATGACCAGATGCAACAGCTACATAATATTCGCTATGATTACCAGGGTTTACTGCAAAATCTGCGATTCGACCTGATGCAAATGCCGGACCTATGCTACGCCATTTTAATCCTGCAAAGGTTGAAGATTCCAACGTGTCCTTCGATTCATTATCTCCTTTTTTCTTTTTCTTTGCTTCTGTATTTACTGATATTAGTACAAATCCGA
>JAOZRY010000094.1:6259-9260 GCA_029939965.1 Bacteroidales bacterium
AGGGTGGATAAACAATATGGTTCAGCTCCATTAACGGTTCAATTTGAAGATAGAAGCTCATCTGAAGCAATATTTTGGCTCTGGAGATTTGGTGATGGTGAAACTACAAACGTTCAAAATCCAACTCATACCTATGAACAGGAGGGGAAATACACAGTTATTTTATCTGTATGGGATGAAGATTCAACTAAAAGTATTACCGCAGCCGAGATAAGAGCGGTTGGTTTTGGTGTTTGCGATACCTTAAATTATAAAATACCCGGTTTCTATTATTTATACCAGATACCTGAGCCAGCAACAGGATATTTATCCGGAAATAATTCGAGGGGCGATCTATCCAAGGCAAGTTATTTTAGTGTTACCGAAGAAAAAGGAATGCTCATGGGCGGTCTTTTCTTTTTTGCCCATAAATCAACCAATTTTACTTCTGATCCTCCTGTTGTATTTAAAGCCTGGGATAATGATGGATATGCAAATTCGCCGGGGACGTTGCTGGATAGTACTTCCGTTTTAATGTCTGAAATATTAATAGATGAATCCGGGACAGGCATTTACCCTGCAACGATTGCCTTTTTTGATAATTGGGTAACTATTGATCATGATTTTTATATGGGTGTTGAATTGCCCCAGACCGCCGGGGATACCGTAGCTCTTTTTACCAATAAAATTGATGCCACAACCAATGGCAATGGATGGGAGCAATTAGCTTCGGGCGAGTGGCAAACATATAAACAAGGTCATCCTGGTTATGATATAGATAATGCAATGTACCCAATGATTTGCCAGACTACAGGAATTGATAATTTTATTCTTGAGCAAAATATTATTGTTTACCCGATACCTGCAAAAGACAAAATTTATATTTCCATTTTCGATAATAATATTAAAGATGTAAAGCTGTCGATTGTTGATATTTCAGGAAGATTAGTTTTAGAATCACAATCAGATATTTCATCAGGTTCTTCCATCGATGTGAGTAATTTGAGCGAGGGGCTGTATGTGTTAAGGCTTCATACGCATGAAGGTGTTTTTAACAGAAAAATTATGATTAAGTAGTACCTGCCAGAAAAGGCCAGTTTCTTTGTAATACTTTTGCAGAAAACCAGAAGCTGTTTTTGAGCAAGGCCTAATGTGTGCCATCTATAAAGTTTGGTTAAGAATATTTAATTCCAATTTTACTAAAAAACGATCTTTAAACAACTGTTGATCTTTTTTGAATGGCTATTATCCTGCCTTTTAATTTTTTTCGGCCAACCTAAATTATTATAGATTTCTATATCCCCATATTTTTTTGAAGTTTGTTTTGAGGTTTATGCTCAACATTTAGCCACATTGAGAAAAGTAAAGATGTGTTTCGCTAAAATATTCTACTTTTGCGCACTTAAAAAATTCAACAACTTATGTTTGAAAGTTTAAGCGAAAAATTAGATCGCTCGTTTAAGATACTTAAAGGCCACGGACATATCACTGAGATTAATGTGGCAGAAACATTGAAGGAGGTTCGTAAAGCTCTCCTCGATGCTGATGTTAGCTATAAAATAGCCAAATCATTTACTGAAGAGGTGAAACAGACTGCTCTTGGGCAAAATGTTCTCAATGCCGTATCGCCCGGACAGTTGATGGTAAAGGTTGTACACGAACACCTTATCGGATTAATGGGAGGTGAGCACGAAGAAATCAACATTAAAGGTAATCCGGCAGTTATTCTTATTGCCGGGTTGCAGGGGTCAGGGAAAACTACCTTTTCAGCAAAGCTGGCTCATTACCTAAAAAGAAAAAAAGGAAGACAACCATTATTAGTTGCCGGCGATGTATATCGTCCGGCAGCTATAAATCAGCTTCAGGTTTTGGGCGAACAAATTGGTGTTGATGTTTATACAGAGGAGGGAAGTAAGGATCCTGTAAAAATTGCTAAAAATTCGATTAAATACGCCAAAGAGCATAATCAGAATATTGTAATTGTGGATACTGCCGGTCGTTTGGCCATTGATGAGGCTATGATGAATGAGATTAGCAGCATCAAAAAACATATTGAACCACAGGAGATTCTTTTTGTTGTGGATGCAATGACAGGACAGGATGCTGTGAATACAGCAAAAGCCTTTCACGACAAGCTGAATTATGATGGTGTGGTTTTAACCAAACTCGATGGTGATACCCGTGGTGGTGCTGCCTTAACGGTGAGGTCAGTAGTTCAGAAACCTATTAAATTTGTAGGTATTGGTGAAAAAGTTGAAGCTCTCGATGTTTTTTACCCTAAACGGATGGCCGACCGGATTCTTGGCATGGGCGATGTGGTTACATTGGTTGAAAAAGCTCAGGAGCAATTTGATGAAGAAGAGGCAAAAAAGCTGCAGCGGAAAATTGCTAAGAATCAATTTAATTTCAATGACTTTCAAACCCAAATTAAGCAAATTAAAAAAATGGGTAATGTGAAAGATTTAATGGGAATGATTCCGGGCATGGGGAAGGCTCTTAAAAATATGGATATTGATGATGATGCTTTTAAGGAGATTGAAGCAATTATATCTTCGATGACACAGAACGAACGAGAAAATCCGAAGATTCTTAATGGGAGTCGTCGAAGGAGGATTGCACTTGGCTCAGGGTCTGAGATACAGGAGGTGAATCGACTCATTAAGCAGTTTGAAGAAACCCGTAAAATGATGCGGATGATGAGTAAAGGTGGTGGAAAGAATATGATGAAAATGATGCAACGTATGAAAGGAATGCCAGGGTAGGGGAGAGGAAGTCAGCTGTCTTCAATCTGTTGTCTTTTAGTTGATGACATTTTAAAAACGGTTCTACTACCATTTAAAGTGGTAAACAATGGTTTTGTTGTTCTGTTAATAAGTTTTATTATAATGATGAAATGCGATAAGGAGACAAGAGAGGTAGAGGTAGAGGTAGAGGTAGAGGTAGAGGTAGAGGTAGAGGTAGAGGAAAAGCAATAAATCATTGAAGCATTTTTGTATGTTCCACTAAATTTGTAGTAGAGCCT
>JAOZRY010000654.1 GCA_029939965.1 Bacteroidales bacterium
CAATATTAATTAGTTACAATATCCAAAACCGTGTATTTATGCCTTTTTGCAATTTCTTTAGTGTTGATTACCAAGAAATTGTGAAGTCCAAATTAAAAATAAATTAACTGCCCCATACTTTTGGTTAAAAATGAAGGAACACTTTTTTGAAGAATAAATTTAAATCATTCAAACCAATAATTAAAAAAAAATATACATTTGCAAATATTTTTTTAAAAGTAAATACTAACTTAAATTTAATTGTTATGAAGAGAATTTTACTATTTGCAATTGCATTATGCATTGGTTTTATGGGCGTAGCTCAGGAAAGAACAGTTTTCAGTAAAGATTTGTTAAAGCAATCTGTATTGAAAGAAGTTGTTAAGCCGATAGATCGGGTTGATTATGAAGTTACCCAAAGTTACGCACCGATCAAAGATTTTAAGAGCGTGGTATTATTAGGTGATGAAGTAGAACTTTTAGACACCCAATATGACCTCCAGACAAACCAATTACTTTCAAACAGACTTATGACATGGCCCGATGGAACTATAACAGCCGTAGCTACCATGGGACTTGAAACTCCTCCATCCAGTCCCGACAGAGGAACTGGTTATAACTATTTTGATGGTAACGATTGGCAGGAAAAACCAACCGAAAGAATTGAACCCGACAGATGTGGATGGCCTAATATTGCTGCATGGGGTGCTGAAGGCGAAATTGTTGTTTCGCATATTGCCAATACTGCCGGAGATGTTGGTTTATACATCAGCCGTCGTCCTGTAAGAGGCGAAGGCGAATGGGAAACATTTACTTTTATTAGCGACATTGCCGGTGTTGATCCAACCTGGCCACGCATTGTTACTTCAGGAGAAAATAATGAGTATTTACATGTTTTCTATAATACATACAATGGTTATGGTGCAATGACGGCTGCTACACTTTATGCCAGATCAAGTGATGGTGGAACTACCTGGGATGTTAAAGACGTAATGCTCGAAGGCATGGGTGAAGATTCTTATGTTGGAATTAGTGCTGACGATTATGCACTTGCTTCACGTGGCAATACAGTAGTATTGCTTGGTGCCAGTGCATGGTTCGATATGTTTATGATGAAATCGACAGACAATGGCGATACTTGGGAAAAAACTGTTATTTGGCAGCATCCATTCCCAATGTTCGATATCCAAACACAATTCTTAGAGGACACACTCTATGCAGTAGGAAATTCAGCTGAACTTACCATTGACAAATATGGTAATTGCCATGTTGTTTATAGCTGTTCACGTATTTTGCGTAACGAAGAGAATCAGCCCGGATATTATAGTACGTTCCCCTATTATGATGGAATTGGTTATTGGAACGAATCCATGGAAGCTCCTATCCCAACACCTGAAGAGGTACCAAGTTGGGCTAACTATCCTGAATATTATACCTTGGATCCTGATTATTTATACGAAGAGTTAAATGTACTTATTGGTTGGGTACAAGACGTTAATGGTGATGGCGAAATTAATTATGTTGAAGTTGCTTCCGGCGAATTTCCATTTGCAATATATCGCGAACTTGGAGTTTCTACAATGCCAACTTTAACCATTACTGATGATGATGTTATTGCTGTTGCCTACTCATCCGTTACAGAAGGTTATGCTACTTCTGATAATAGATATAACTACCGTCACAATTGGGTTACTTTTTCGCCCGACCTTGGTAATACATGGGGAACATCTTTGGGTGAGGAAACATTTATTGATTTGCAGGAAGGTGAATTGTTCCACATTTTTGACGAATGTATTTATGGCCAATTTGCTCCTAATAACTCAAGCGAATCCGATCACTTTGATTTCATGTACAATGCTGATGATAAGCCAGGTGTATTCCTTGATGAAGATGAACAAACAATACCTACCACAAACAGAATGATCTATAATAAGATTTCAAAAGACGAAGTTGTTGGCGTTATTGATATAAACAATGAAACCGAAAACTCACTTGTAGTTTCTAACTGCTATCCTAATCCAACACACGGAACAACAACACTCACAATTAGCCTAAGAGATGCTGGTTCTGTTGCTTTAGAAATTTATAATCTTACCGGACAAAAAGTTATGGAAATACCTGCCACCAAAATGGCCAAAGGCGTAAACACTATTACTTTTGATGCTTCGGCATTAAACTCAGGAGTTTATTTCTATACTGTTACTGCCGGAACTGAATCGATCAGTAAGAAAATGATCGTGGAATAATATTTAACCCACATACTTTTATAAAAAAGACTATCCTATTTGGATGGTCTTTTTTTTTGCATTAATTATTTGGCATCCTTCATATACGGGCTTTATCCCATGAAATTAAAGCACAAAACGAAAATTTCAGAACTCTGTAAAATTGCAATTACTTCTATTTTAAATCACAAGTTGTATGTTTAATTTTTCAAATTACGATTGTGTTCTTGAAAAGTTTAATAATACTGAG
>JAOZRY010000095.1 GCA_029939965.1 Bacteroidales bacterium
TATATCAGCGCATTAAGGCTTTTTTTGTCCAAATACCTGCTTTGGAGTTTAAAAATAAATTTTTTTTCTCTGGTCGTTTTTGCTTCATTATCAAAATAATGACCAGAGTGTTAATAATGATGCAATATATACTGATAATGAATTATTTATACAACAATAATTTATCTTTTTATTTTTGTAAAGTAGAATTAAAGGTTTAAATTAAAAAAAATAAGGTTTTCATACACACGCAAAATGTTCACCCTGTTAAATGTATTATCGTTTTGTGCTATTATTTAACAGGGTAAACCGAAAAATGAAAGATGCCGAATTTTTTATACTTTTACAAAAAGTGTATAAATTCCTTGATTGTGCAAAGTTGGCATCCATACCCGTTTTTCAGGATTATTATTCCTTTTACAATTGGAATTCTATTGGCGATTTATGCCAATTTATCTTTTGTTCCTAACAAAACTGTTTTACTAATTATTACATCAGCATTACTTATTCCGATTGTTGCAGGCTATTTTATTACTTCCTATATGTTTAGATGGATTGCAGGGGTTTTTATGTACATCTTTTTTGCTTCTGCAGGGTATAGCCTGGTGATTTTCCAAACTCCAAAACTGGATCAGAATAATATTTCCAACATAGATTTGGATACAAATACCTTAATAATTAGAATAACGGAACCGATAACAGAAAAAGCAAATAGTTTAAAAACAGTAGGAAAAGTTGAGTGGGTTTTGGAAGGGCTGGAGCAAAAGCCAATGTCGGGGAAAGTATTACTTTATTTTCAAACGGATAGCTTAGCTCACCATCTCAACTATGGAGATTATTTGATTGTTCATGCACAGGTTTCTGAGGTTTCATCTCCTGGCAATCCTCACCAGTTCGATTACAAAAAGTATTTATCAAATTCTGGCATATATCACCAAGCATACCTTAAATCAGGTGAATGGATGAGTATTGGAAAAAGTAAAACAAATCCTGTTTTTCAATTTGCATATCTGGCACGCGATAAAATGCTTGAGGTATTAAAAGAAAACGGATTAACAGGAGATGAATATGCAGTAATTTCTGCAATACTTCTTGGGTACGACGAACAACTGGATCATGAACTTCGCGATAAATACGCAGGCGCAGGCGCACTTCATGTGCTTTGTGTTTCGGGTTTGCATGTGGGGATAATATTTATGCTTTTGAGTTTTATCCTGAAGGCATTAAACCGAAAAAAATCATTGAGAATCCTCAAAGTTTTTTTGCTTTTGGTAAGCATTTGGGCGTATGCTTTCATTACAGGTTTATCTCCATCCGTAATGAGGGCAAGTATTATGTTCAGCCTTTTTGCATGGCGCGAATCGCGCAAAGAAAAGTCCAATCCTTATAATATTCTTGCAGCCTCGGCTTTTATTCTGCTTTCCATCGACCCTTATATGATTACAAAAATTGGATTTCAACTTTCTTATGCTGCGGTTCTGGCAATTATTTCACTCTTCAATCCCATTTATCGCTTGGTTTCTGTTAAAAATATTGTTCTTGATTATCTTTGGAAACTTACTGTTGTATCCTTTGCAGCACAAATTGGAACTTTTCCTTTTGCCATATTTTATTTCCATCAATTCCCGGTTTATTTTTTCATTACTAATATTGTTGTTATTCCATTAGTCTGGCTAATTTTAAATACCGGAATTGCTGTTTTGGTTGCATCTGTTATCTCAAATGCATTATCGGCAAAACTTAGCATTTTATTGTATGCAATGCTTTTTGGTCTTAATGGTGCTGTTGATATAATAAATGATTTGCCCTTTGCAACAGTTAGAAATTTGGTGCTATACCTGCCACAAGTTGCTCTGATTTATTTTTTTATTGTATTATCCGGCAGGGCATTTTTACAACGGAATACCCGGCTGCTTTTATTGGCATTTTTGGTTCTAATAATCATTTCCGGAAGTTTTATTTTTCAGAAAATTCAAATTTTAAAACAGCAAAAAATTGTTGTTTATCAAATAAACAAGCATTCGGCAGTGGATATAATTTTCGGTAATAATGCAGTTTGTGTTGCTGATTCTCTGTTGCCACTAAATAGCAGGAACATAGAATTTAATATTTCGGGAAACAGGGTTTGGTCGGGGGTTAATTCTGTAACTTCGGTTTATTTGCAAACCCAATTGTTTTCCGAAAGAAGTGGATTGCCTGATCATCTGCAAATTTTCAAACCCGGATTTTTGGCTTTCGCAAATAAGAGGTTAGCAATAATCGGGAGGGACTTTGAGAAATATCGCCCTGATGAACCATTAGAGGTTGATTTTGTAATTATTAGAGGTAATCCAAGATTGGAAATTTCGGAGCTACATTCTCAAATTGAATTTAAAAAATTGATTTTTGATGCATCAAACAATTATTGGAATATCAAAAAATGGCGATCCTATTGCGACAGTGTTGGTATTATTTATCATGATGTAAAAAATGATGGGTTTTTTGAGGTTGATTTGTAAGGAACAGCTCCTAAATTACTCAGAGTAAAATCTAACTTCAAGGTTATCAACAAAAATCAACTCTTTTCCGGGATTCCACGCATAGATATTTAGTTCATCGTTCAACGATTGAAATTCAGGAATTGTTACTGATAAATATACTTTCCCCCATTTCTGTGATTGCACGAAATTTTGCATCTCAGATCCCCTCCAAAAATAAGTTTCCTTATCGCTTTTTAAAGTAAAAACAATTAAAGTATTTTTAAGCTCTCCGGGCGAAAATCCGGCAAGTTCAACCTCAACCCTGTCGAAATCCCCATTATTAATATTCCCCACCATTTGTTTGAAGCCGGGAGAAAACATTGTAATGCTATCCATTTGGAAAGAGTGTGGTGATGATAAAAAATTTATTGTGTCGATTTTTTTACCATACTGTTCTTTATAATGGGGTTCATCAAAATCTCTTGAATAAACAAACACGGGTTTTTCTAATGCAATACACGAATCGGTAATTTTTTGGCCATACAAACTCACCTCCGATAAACCGGCATAATTATACCGGCTTACAATGCACGGATATTTATCACGGATTAAAAGATCAATCTCTTTGGGCGACGGTTTTGTCCAGCCATAAATAAAATAAGGTGTTTGAACAGAGTCGATAATCCCAGACAATTTGAGCAAGTCGCTTTTTGTTGCACAATTATATTGTAAAAATCCAATGTCACGATCAAGTTGGTCGAGGTAGTAATGAATATAGTAAGGCCCATTTACAACAATCATATTTGAAATATTTTCTTTTCCGTATTTTTTATTCCATGCAGCAATATTTTCGGCAACTTTTTTAAATTCACCAAAGTGTTGTTTTTGGTAAAACTTATTAATAAAGCCTGTGCTTGTAATTCCAAAAGTGAGGATGAGAAATAGAGATAGAATTGAATAATTTGTAATTTTTTGGTTTAAAAACGAAAAAATAAAAATCACCAATAATGGAAATGAAAAAAGGAGTATTGAATATTGGAGTATGGGGTTTCGCCATATAGAATAAAAATATGCGATTAGAAACATTATTGCAAACAACGATATTGAAAGGGTATGGAATTTTGTGATTTTGGATTTGAACCTGATAATCGAAAAAATTAAAATGGCAATCAGAATAATAATCAAAGCCATACTTTCATTAAAAGCATACCACAAATATTTAAGTATCCAATCGGGCTCGGGTGCTGCCAGCCAACCATCCGGCCCACCTACACCACCAATGCTAAACTGATGAAAAAATATTTGGATATGTGGCAGATAGAGCAAAAAAACCAGCACGGATGCAGCAAGATATTTCGGTATGTTGAGCCGATGATAAAACAGGAATCCGGATAGCCCCGTTATTAGCATCAGCAGAAAGCTAATATGATGACTGTACAGGGCTAAAGCTGCCGAAAAAGCAAATGCCAGATAGTGCCATAATTTTCGGTGTGCGTCAAAAACAATTATGCTCCAATAGTATATTCCCATTACCGAAAACAGCATGCCGGGACTATAAGGTCTGGCAAGTTGGCTAAACAAAACCGGATACTCCAAAAACGCCATTACTGCTGCGGCAAACAGGCCTGTATTTATGCCAAACCAGCGTTTTCCGATAAGAAATGTGTAGTAAACCGATAGTGTTCCGAATAGCACAAAAGGCAACCTTACAATCCAAACATCAAAACCAAATGAGTGCGTAATAAACCACAACAATGTTTGAACACCCGCCGGGTGAAAATCGACAAGTACACCCAAGCGGATCATATCGGCAAAGCTATCAAACTGTAAGCGGTTTAAGGCACTGAGTTCATCGTTGCTCAACGACCAATTATGGTAAGAATAAAAACGCATAACTGCTGCTACGATCATTATTACAGCAATCATTATTTTTTCCAATCCATGCGGATTAAACGAAAATATTTTTTTATTCACCTTCAGGGTCTTCAAAAAATGAAATAACTTGAACTTTTAGATTATCAACCAAAAAGAATTCATTCTGATTTTTGTTGAAAAAGAAAACTCTAAGTTGATTGTTGTTAATTTTGGCTTTAGGTATTTCATGCGAAAACTCCATGTATGTCCATTTATTCTGCCTGTTAAATTCGTGGAGATATACAGGATGATAATGGGTGATTTTCCCCTGGTTTTCAAGCTGTATAATAAGTTGAGCTCCTGAGTATTTCAGGTTAGAATAAACGAGTGCACTAACCACCACATGTATAAAATCGGATGTAATAAGTGGTTTTGCATCCACCAGCAAACCTATACTGTAATCGTTAGGATGTCCTGCTCTCGAAGCAAAGTTCCCGTCATAAGCCAAAGAATCTGTTACCGAACCATAATTTTGCCAACCATAATTATTTTCAAAATCATTTTCAAAAACCCTGGACGATTTTTCTAATTCTTCAGGAAACCTTACCCTGGCAGTTGGAACTGTTCGTGCAAATGAATCGGTGTAAATATCAAAAGTAATTTCGCCCGGAGGGAAGATGTATTTGTAATGCTGATAAAATTGGAAGTTGTTTAAAGCCAACAAAAATATAAATATGATTGTAAACATTTTTTTAAGCCAAACCTTATCATGTATCAAAAGCAAAAAATAACCAAGTAGTATGGCGATAATTGGATAAATATCGATAAATGTCCGGTTGCTGAAATTGGATGTGAATGTCCAGCAAAACCAGGATGATTGGGTGTAAATAAATAGGAGTAGAAATGTAAATGCCCACCAGAACTGAAACCTGTTTTTTCGGAAAAGCCAAATGAAGCCTCCAAGTGAAATAAAGGCTATGGGTGTATAAATAAACCAGCCTTTGTTAAAACCAAAGAGAATTTTAAAAAACCGGGGATTTAAAAAATCAAAACCATGTTCACCATACGAATACACAATCCAATGACCCGACTGCAAATACCAAAGCAGCCCCATTAAAAAAGGAAATAATCCTGTAAGTGCAAGTACGGGAATTGTAACTTTATAACTTGAAAAAGTATTTTTTAACAGCTTGATAAATCCTTGTCTGGAGCCGGCAATTAGCGGCACCAATAAAACTATTAATCCATTGGTGGGTCGGATGATTAAAATTAATCCAAAAAGCATGGCAGCCAATAATATCGGTTTCAGCCTAAAGTTTGTTGCAGCTTGCCAAACAAAAAACAGAAAAGCAGATACAACTGCGAAACTGTATATATGACTCATTGTCCCCTCTTTCAGGGTGTAGTAATTTATATTGGTTCCCAGAGCTATAAGTATTAATATAATTGCAGTGTGGTTTTTCGAAAAAGAAAATGAGAGCAGTAGTTTTTGTAAAAATTTTAAACCTGCCCATAAGTAAAATATTGCCGCAAAGCCAAGTGCATATTGATAAATTATCGAATAGCCATCAGCCGGAAACCCCAATAGGATTGAGAGAAAATGTGCAATAACGAAAAAAGGAAGGAATAAGAATGCCAGCCCGGGAAAGTACATGTTTACAATTTCGCCATCGAAACTTTGACGAAAATCTTTTATTTTGTTATGGTTATAATATTTGGCTTCGTAATCTTCAATAAAGCTATAATCCAGATCATTATAAATAAAAATGGCTGTGAGGTATCCATAGTAACCTTTTCCATCGCTTATTAATACCCGATCGAATTGGCTGTTAGGATTTTTTACAAGAAAAAATAAAATCACATAAACAACCAAAATAATCTCAGGAGTATATTTTGCAAAAAGTGCTTTCATAGATAATTAATCCCCAATATTTTTTACCAACTTTCTTTATTCAAAATCGGGATAAAGCAAGTATTTTTTTCTAATCTTTTTAAACTGATTGAGTTTGGGTTGCCAGCTTTCGCGGATTTGTTCTTCTGACAAACCGCTTTCAATCTGATCTTTGAGCTGGCTTGTACCCGCCAGTTTTTTAAAATATGCATTAAAAAAATCTGTTTTATCTTTCAAATTCTCATAATAATATATCAGCCAGGCCAAGTTTATTTTGGTTGGATTGTTATCCATTTCCCTGGCATATCCAATTAAATTTTGTCCGTTGCAGTGTACGCCCTCGTGCTTGGGATTTGTTGCTTTTCCCGGAATTGAACGTGGTACAAATATATAGCTTCCAGGCAAAAATTCAGGATGCCCCACTATTTGAAAAGGATAATCCGTACCTCTTCCAATACTTACATCGGTGCCTTCGAAAAGGCAAAGAGACGGGTACAGGTAAACTGCATATTTATTGGGCAGGTTGGGCGATGGTGGTACGGGTATCTCATAAAAATCGGAATGTGTGTAATTTGCAACCGGAATTATCGTAAGGTTGCAGGTTATACTGTCGGTTAACCAATATTCACCATTCACCATTTTGGCATATTCACCAACGGTCATTCCATGAACAATGGGTATGGGGTGCATGCCCACAAACGATTTGTAATCTGGTTCGAGTATTGGCCCGTCCACATAAAAACCGTTTGGGTTGGGGCGGTCGAGTACGATTACCGGAATGTTGTTTTCTGCACAGGCCTCCATTACCAAAGTCATGGTATAGATGTAAGTATAAAAACGTGCACCCACATCCTGAATATCAAAAATCACAATATCAATATTTTCAAGATCCTCGGGCTGAGGTTTTTTGTGGCTACCATAAAGCGAAATTATTGGCAATCCGGTTACCAGGTCAATTTTATCATCAACCTTTTGGCCTGCATCAGCCTTGCCACGAAAGCCATGCTCAGGCCCAAAAACTTTTATAACCTTAATGCCGGAGTCAATGAGGTTATCCACCAGATGCACATCTCCTACAAGTGAGGTGTGGTTTGCTACAACGGCCACATTTTTTCCTTCAAGTACCGGAAGGTACATTTCGCTTTGTTGCGCTCCGGTAATAATGGATGTTTTTTTTGATTGAGCTGTAAGGAAATTGGGGGAGAAACATAAAATCGAAATTATAAAACCAAGTGTAACAAATCTGTTCATTTTCATATTGCTGATATTTTCTTCAAATTTAAAACTAAATTCGGTATTTTAATGTCTGTTCACAAAACCTTGGCATTTGCCCATTTATTTCACAAATGTTTAAATCTTCGTTTCCGATGGTTTCGATTTGTATTGCAAAAATGCCTTCCCTAAAAACCATTTGCACATATTTTGGTTACTTTTGCCGAAACAAAATAACCATTGAATTTCGAACTCTTCATAGCAAAAGGTATTCTTTCGGGCGACAAAAATAACTTTTCGAAGCCAATAGTCCGCATTTCTGTAATCAGCATTACGCTTGGGCTTGCTGTAATGATTCTTTCGCTTGCCATCACTACCGGATTTAAAAATGCAGTTACCGAAAAAGTTATCGGTTTTGGTTCGCATATTCAAATTACCAGTTTTGGATTCAACAACTCCTGGGAAAAAGCACCTGTGAGTATGGAGCAGTCTTTTTATCCATCCCTGTCAGATGAACCGGGAATAAAACATATACAGGTTTTTGCCAACAAATCAGGACTTATCAAGACCGATGATCAGATTCTGGGAATTGTTCTCAAGGGCATATCTACAGATTTCGACTGGTCGTTTTTTGAGGATAAAATAATTGAAGGGCTTCCTGTGATTCTAAATCCGGCAAAGCGAACGAATGATATTTTGATATCGAAGAAAATTGCCAATAAACTCGAATTAAATTTAAAGGATGAAGTGCGGGTATATTTTATTAATCCCGATGAAGTTAGCCCGCGAGGGAGAAAATTTACAATTACCGGAATTTATGAAACGGGTCTCGAAGAGTTTGATGACATGTTTATTATTGGCGATATCAGGCATGTTCAACGTCTCAATAAATGGGATGAAAATCAGGTGGGAGGTTTCGAGGTTTTTGTTGATGATTTTAATAACCTTGACGCATCGTGGCAGCAAGTTTACAATATTATAGGATATGAATTAAATGCAACTTCAATAAAGAGCCTTTATCCTCAAATATTCGATTGGTTAGAATTACAGGACATGAATGTGATAATTATTCTGGTTTTAATGGTTGCCGTTGCCGTAATCAACATGATCTCTACACTCCTGATTCTAATTCTTGAGAAAACAAACATGATTGGTGTATTAAAAGCGTTAGGTACAAAAAGTGCTTCAATCCGCAAAATTTTCCTTTATAATGCAGCCTTTATAATAGGCAGAGGTTTGTTGTTTGGTAATATGCTTGGAATTGGGCTTGCTTTGATCCAGTACCATTTTAAGATTATTTCTCTTGATCAGGAATCTTATTATGTACCTCATGTACCGATAAATCTGGATGTATTGCCAATAGTCATTCTTAATGTCGGAGTCTTATTAATTTGTGTGCTATTTCTTATAATTCCATCCTATGTTATAACCCGCATTACTCCTGTAAAAGCCATTAGATGGGAATAGGAAAGAACTGGAGTAGAAGTAGTGGTTGTAAAGAAAAATGGAGCAAGGGCTGAAACTATTTTAACGTTTCCATGTCCTCGTACCTCGGACGATGGAAAGTTGTATCTGGAGTTAACTCCTGACTTTCCAACGTCCATTGGGCTTGGAAACGTCATCTAAACCAAATGTCCATACGTCTTTAGCGTAGTTTCCAGCATAAGCTTGATGCGCTCACGTAAACCGTTTTAATGCCAGTAGTTCGATGCTGATAACCCTTTCGTTATACCGAATTATTGCATGTTTATTTTTTGGCAAAAAAATATTTTTTTGGTTCACAAACACACGGTGTACTTGCCATTTACTTTTGCAAATTTAAAAGTAATCATTCAA
>JAOZRY010000655.1 GCA_029939965.1 Bacteroidales bacterium
TAGAACCATCGGATTATTTGGAGCCATTGCAGTTGGTATCGGAGGTATGGTAGGCGGAGGTATTTTCGCCGTGTTAGGCGAGGCGGTGTCACTGGCTCATGGTGCAACTGCCATTGCCTTTTTTTTCGCCGGGATTGTTGCCTTGTTGACTTCTTATTCCTATGCAAAGCTGTCGGTCACTTATCAAAATCGAGGCGGCACCGTAATATTTATTGATAATGCTTTTGGTCACAATCTTTTATCCGGCACAGTCAATTTAATGCTCTGGCTAAGTTATTTGGTCACAATCTCTCTATATGCTGTTGCATTTGCATCTTATGCACAAACATTCTTTCCGGATAATATAACTTCTTTGCTAAGGCATTTCTTAATCAGTTTGGCTATTTTGCTTCCTGTCATCATTAATTTAATTAGTGCTTCTTTTGTCAGTAAATCTGAAACCCTCATTGTGATTATTAAAATCACCTTGTTAGTGCTAATTATTGTCGCCAGTGCATCATATGTTGATATTGAACGACTATCTCCAGCACATTGGGGGAGTTCTTTTTCTATCGTCGTTGCCGGTATGGTTATTTTCGTTGCCTATGAAGGCTTTGAATTAATTGCCAATGCCGCTGAAGATATTAAAAAACCAAAGTCCAATTTACCCAAAGCATTTTATGGTTCAGTATTGCTAGTCATTCTTTTGTATGTTCTCATTGCTGTAATAACGGTAGGCACAGTGTCTGAAAACCAGCTGCTAATGGCAAAAGATTATGCGTTAGCCGTTGCCGCAAAACCTGCACTGGGGCAGACGGGTTTCACTATAGTGACTATCTCTGCCATATTGGCCACGGTTTCTGCTATTAATGCCACTATTTTCGGCAATTCCCGCTTAGGGTACATATTAGCAAAAGAGGGCGAACTTCCGGAAATACTGGAAAAAGAGAATCGAGATATACCGATTTTGGGCGTTATTCTCACTGCATCCCTCAGCCTGATCATGGCCAATTCCATTAACTTAAGCGAAATAGCAATTATTGGTAGCGCAAGCTTTTTATTGATCTTTTTCATTGTCAATATGGCAGCACTTAAACTCCATAAAACAATAAAAGCAAATAAAACAATCGTGTTGATAGCGTCTCTTGTGAGTTGTGCGGCACTACTGACATTGCTTGTTCATACCTTTACAAATAATCTGATAGCAATAGGTATATTTTTATCATTTATTTGTATATCTGTTCTATTTGAGCTGATTTATGGGAAAATAGTTCGAAAACATATTTTTCACAGGCCATACAAAAAACACTTTGTCGAATAGACTTGTTTCAATATAAATGTAATCATCTGTTTCTTTGAATTTTACATTCTGTTGAATTTTGAATTCTTGACTTTTTTAGCCTGAAAATATAGTTTGAATCTGATTTAAATTTGATTTTAAAAAATTTTCAGGACTTAAAAACATGAGCAATTATTTTGTTGATTTAATAAAAGGCAAACCAGCTTTTTTTCTTATTGCAGGTCCCTGTGTTATAGAAAATTATGAAACTACTTTTCTGGTTGCAGAGCATTTAAAAAAAGTTACAAGCAAGCTTAACATCCCCTTTATTTTCAAATCATCCTTTGACAAAGCAAACAGAACATCCATACACTCTTTCAGGGGGCCGGGCTTTGAACAAGGCCTTAAAATCCTTGGTTCCATTAAAAATAAGTTAAATGTCCCGATTATTTCCGATATTCACCTGCCTGACCAGGCAAAAGAGGCAGTCAAAGTACTGGACATTATACAAATTCCTGCCTTTTTGTGCAGGCAGACTGATTTAATAATGGCAGCCTGCAATACTGGAAAACCTGTTAATATTAAAAAAGGCCAGTTTTTATCTCCACTTGAGTGCAAAAATATTCTCAACAAAGCCAAAGAGTCAGGCAATACAGATATCTGTATTACAGAAAGAGGATCATCCTTTGGGTATAACAATCTTGTTGTGGATTTTCGATCTTTTCCTATTATTAAAAGTCTTGATTCTCCAGTTATATTTGATGCAACACACAGTGTACAGCTTCCCGGAGGTGCCACTGATTCTTCGGCAGGAGAGAGACAATTTGTTCCAACTTTGTCCAAAGCTGCCATTGCTGCCGGTGCTGATGGATTGTTTATAGAAACTCACCCTGACCCTGACAAAGCCCTGTGCGACGGACCTAATTCCATGCCCCTAAAAGATATGGAAGATTTTTTATCTACCCTCATTGCAGTAAAAAAAGCTGTAGGATAAACTTTATGAAAAACAGACTTGCCAATATTGAACTTTTGCTTCTTGATGTTGATGGAGTGTTGACCGATGGCGGCATCACTTATACAGACTCAGGAGAGCAGACAAAAAAATTTAATGCAAAAGATGGTCTTGGGTTAAGACTTTTAATGGAGGCAGGAATACAGGTTGGTATTATAACGGGACTGAGCTCAAAG
>JAOZRY010000656.1 GCA_029939965.1 Bacteroidales bacterium
GTTTATCACTAAAATGGTAGTAAAATCGTTTTTTCTTAAAAGCAGAAACATGATTTCTGCTTTCCATTAACAATATGCTCTGTTCCGGGAAAAGTTCCCTGTTGAAAGTATTGAAAAAATAAAAAAGGAAATGCCGGAAATTGATTAAACGGTTAATCTTTCAAGTACAACCTCAATTAACTTTTCAATAGTTTTAGCATGATTCTTTGAATAGGTTCCAAGAGCCCGGTTGGCAATTACTGCACATACTGTAAGAGTTTTGTGCCCCAGGAGTTTTCCAAGTCCGTAAAGTGCTGATGTCTCCATCTCAAAATTGATAATCCTTTTGTCTCCGGTTCTGAAATGTTGCAGAGCATCCATTAAATGTGGATGTTGCAAAGGTATCCGAACTACTCTGCCCTGTGGGCCATAAAACCCCGGAGCAGTTGCTGTAATCCCTGCTATCATGCCTTCCGACATTTTGTCGAATAGCATTTCTGAACCTTTTACAAAATATGGAAATGGCAGATCATCATGCCAGTTAACCTGGCGAATAAATTCGTTGGATAATTCATTATCAATAAACCGGGAACTATCGTAAAACTTGAGTAAACCATCAAGGCCTATCCCATGTGTGGAGACAGCAAACGAATCAACAGGTATATCAGGTTGGATAGCTCCGGAGGTGCCAAGGCGAATTAGATTTAGTGAAGTAAGATTCTCCTTAATCGTTCGGCTGGCAAAATCAACATTCACCAAAGCATCCAGCTCATTCATTACAATATCAATGTTATCAGTGCCCATTCCTGTCGACATTACCATTATCTTTTTTTGATTCAGGTATCCCACATGAGCAACCATTTCCCGGTTGTGGCTGCGATGCTCTACTTTATCAAAATGCTTCGAAATTTTTTCAACTCTGCCAGGGTCGCCAACAAGAATAATATTTTTGGCAATTTGATCCGGTTTGAGGTTAAGATGATATATAGTCCCATCGGGATTGATGATCAGTTCCGATTCTTTGATTCTTTCCATAGTTCCTTGCATTAAAAGAGCTGCAAATTTTTAGTTTTGCAAAAAAACAACAAAGGTAACTTTTTAAAATATGAAAGCAGAAATCATTACAATAGGAGATGAATTGTTAATTGGGCAGGTTATAGATACCAACTCGGCCTGGATTGCCGAACAATTAAATTTGGTTGGAATACAGGTTCATCAGATCACCAGTATTTCCGACAATCGTGCGCATATTCTTATCGCGCTGGGGGAGGCTGCCCAAAGGGTTGAAGTGGTGCTCATTACCGGTGGTTTGGGGCCTACAAAAGATGACATTACCAAAAATACCCTCTGTGAGTATTTCAACACAGAATTAGTTTTTCATCAGCCCTCGTTCGATAATGTTAAAAAAATATTTGGGTTGCGGGGTTTTAGGGTAACCGAGCTAAACAGGAAACAAGCTGAAGTACCAGCAAATTGCACACCTTTATCCAATATAAATGGAACTGCTCCGGGTATGTGGTTCGAAAACAATGGGGTTATTTTTGTTTCTATGCCCGGAGTTCCATTCGAGATGAAACCGATGGTTACAAATGAAGTATTACCTATGTTAGTCCAAAAAACAGATTCCAACTGTATCATACACAAAACGATACTTACCCATGGAGTTGGCGAATCGTTTCTTGCCAAAACAATCGAAAGCTGGGAGACGGAATTGCCTGCTAATATCAAGCTGGCTTACCTCCCCCAACCCGGAATTGTAAGGTTACGACTAACTGCTTTTGGTTCTGATAATGATGAATTGGATATTGAATTAGATAATCAGGTAGAACAACTAAAAAAAATCATTCCCGAATTAATCTTTGGATTTGATGATGAAACTTTGGAGATGGTTGTTGGCAGGTTATTGAAAGAAAGGAAATTGTTAATTGCTACAGCCGAAAGTTGTACGGGAGGCTATATTGCTCATTTAATTACGAGTATTCCCGGAAGTTCTGATTACTTTATGGGTGCAACAGTTTCTTACGCAAACAAAGTGAAAGTGATTGAATTGGAAGTTGAGGCTAATGATATTGAAGTTTGTGGTGCGGTGAGTGAAGTAGTGGTAAGCCAGATGGCTTTAGGTGCCCGACAAAAATTTGGAACTGATTTTGCGCTGGCAGTTTCGGGCATTGCCGGTCCCGGCGGCGGTACCCGGGAAAAACCAGTAGGAACTACCTGGATAGCATTGGCTACTCCTGATAAGGTAATTACCAAAAAGTTTTTATTTGGTGAGCATCGCGGAAGAAATATCCGTAAAGCAGCATTAGCCGCACTAAATATGCTAAGGTTGGAGTTGCTTCGGATGTCGGCAAAAGATTACCTGGTTTTGCATAAATAACGAACTGTTCAACTTGTAATTGAATAGGTTCTTAATTTGGAAAACTAACCAACATGTTGTTTAAATATTTTGTTGTCAATTTCC
>JAOZRY010000096.1 GCA_029939965.1 Bacteroidales bacterium
TGATTCGCACCCGTGGGCCAACGAATACATCACCTGGGGAGCAGGGCCAAGAGCATCGCAATATTTAATTGTTGGCGCAAAATGTAATGCCGCAATTAATGGGAAATATTCACCCGACATTGAAGATGTGCGTTATGTTGCTACCTCCATCCTTCGCCACCGTATTGTAAGAAATTACAAAGCCGAGGCTGCCGGAATATCTATCGAGGATATTATTAATGAATTGTTGAAAGATAATTAGATGTACTTTTATTGCAATAAAATTATTAGCAATGAAAAAGAAAATTTATATCACCCTCGCAGTAGCGTTTGCTCTTATGCTTTTAACCTGGTATTTTACCGGCGAGAATGACCAAAACGCCCTTGATGTTAAAGTTCCGGCAAAGTATGGTTTGTTCGAAGTAAATGTTGTAACCACCGGAGAATTAGAAGCAAAAAGTTCTGAAAATATTCATGGCCCGGAGAATCTGCGATCTATCCAGATATGGAGCGATATTAAAATAAACGAATTAGTACCCGAAGGTACTATTGTTGATTCGGGCGACTTTGTGGCCTCATTGGATCAAACTGAGGTAGTTAGTAAACTCAAAGACCTGGAGAGTGAATTGGAAAAACTCGAATCGCAATATACCAAAACCATGTTGGATACTTCCCTCACCCTGCGGGGAGCACGCAACGATTTGGTTAATCTCGAATTTGCGATGGAGGAAGCTCAAATTACCGTTGACCAATCGAAATTTGAACCACCGACCACCCAACGTCAGGCAAAAATAACTCGCGATAAGGCAAAGCGAACATTCCATCAGGCTGTAGAAAACTACACACTTCGGTACGAAAAAGCTAAAGCCGAAATGCAGGAAGTAACGGCAACACTCGATCAGGCCAAACGCAAAAAAAAGCGAATGCTCGATATACTTGGCAGTTTTACCGTGAATGCCCCCAAATCGGGAATGATTATTTACAAACGCGACTGGCGTGGCAGGAAAACCCAAACCGGATCATCCATTAGCCCGTGGAATAATGTAGTTGCCAAGTTGCCCGACTTGTCCAAAATGATATCCAAAACATTTATCAACGAAATTGATATTTCTAAAATTCATAAGGGTCAAATTGTTAGAATAAGTATTGATGCTTTTCCTGACAAGGAGTATGCAGGCATTGTGGATGATGTAGCAAATATCGGACAACAAAATCAAAATTCCGATGCTAAAGTATTTGAAGTTACCATTTCGGTAAATGAGTCCGATAGTATTATGCGCCCGTCCATGACTACAAAAAATGTTATAGTAACAGCTGCTTACGACAGTGTGCTGTTTGTTCCCCTCGAATCTATTCATAACAACGATAGTCTTACCTATGTTTTTGTGGATGATGGCAGAACTACAGTAAAACAAGAAGTTGTGGTTGGTAAGAGTAACGAAAATGAAATTATCATCGAGCAGGGTCTTTCTCAAGGCGATAATGTTTATCTAACAATCCCCGAAAGCTCCAACGAATTGAGTACACAAATAATTGACGAATAAACCCCCCACTGCTTTGAAACGACATATCCACAACTTTAATTCGGCGGTTGAAGCAGTTTTTGTAAATAAATTCAGGTCGATACTTACTGCTCTCGGTATAATTTTCGGAGTTGCCGCTGTTATTGCTATGATGGCTATTGGCAAAGGTGCCCAACAGGAAATTCTTGAACAGATAAAGATGGTTGGGGTAAATAATATTGTAATTACGCCTAAGCTGTCAGAAGGTACTGATGAAGTAGCTGATGAGGATGAAGGTGCAACAGCTAATATAAATAAAAAAAATTTCTCGCCGGGATTAACCCTTAGTGATGCTGAAGGTATTGGTAAGATTGTTCCAAATATTGAGTTCATTAGCCCGGAAGTGGTATTTAGTGTACCGGTAGTGAAGTCGGGAATTCAACGCAAAGCAAAATTTTCGGGAGTTATGCCAGCATTTTTTAAGGTATTCAACATCGAATTATTGCAAGGCGAAATGTTTAATAAATTCCAACTCAACAACGGACAGCCGGTTTGTATTATCGGACCGGAGATAACATCCAGATTTTTTAATCAGGAAAACCCTATCGGGAAAAAAATTAAGTGTGGTGGTATTTGGCTCAAGGTAATAGGAACCATAAAAAGTAGAATTGTTAGCCAGGATGCAAACCAAAATTTGGGTGTAAGCGAATTCAACAACACCATTTTTGTTCCCATCAAAACCATCCTTTTGCGATATAAAGACAGATCGCTGGTAACAAAATCCAGCCTGCAACAACAAAACAACAATTCGAATTCGAGCAAAAACCATAATCAATTAGATAAAATTATTGTACAGCTCAACGATAGCGAAAAACTGGTTGTATCGGCTAATATCATAAAACGAATGCTAATTCGCCGACATGTTGGCCAGGAAGATTTTGAAATTAAGATACCCGAATTGTTGCTAAAACAACAACAACGAACCAAAGATATTTTTAATATTGTTTTGGGAGCCATAGCAAGTATTTCACTAATTGTTGGTGGTATTGGCATTATGAATATCATGCTGGCTTCTGTAATGGAACGGATAAGAGAAATCGGAGTTCGCCTGGCAATGGGAGCCCGAAAAACGGATATTGTTTTTCAGTTTTTGGCTGAGGCAACACTTATCAGTATTACAGGCGGTTTTATTGGAGTTATACTCGGAGTGGTACTTGCCAAAATAATAATGGAGGTTGCCGGAATATTAACTATAGTTTCGTTCATGTCTATTTTGATCTCCTTTGGAGTTTCAGCAACCGTGGGTATTGTTTTTGGTTTAATGCCCGCCCGCCGAGCGGCACAACAGGATCCGGTTACATCGCTACGACACGATTAGCCAATATTCTAATTTTGTTGGTGTAATTATTAGTAAATAGTGTCCGTCCATAAAGTCAAGTGTTTGAACTATAATGTTCGAGTTCGAGGCTTGCGATGTGCTGAAAAACAACAAGTTTACTTTTGTAAATGTTTGTTTTCAGCACAAGCGTAACGAAGAAATCGGACATTATAGACAAACACTAATTGGTGAGAGAAAAACAGGGCAACTTTTTTTATGATAACTAACGGCATATTAAAAACTGACAATTAAAAAAAAACTGACCGAAATAAATTATCATGGTTAAACTCAAAATATTCATCCTTCTTTTCTCAACAATGTTTTTCTTCTCTTCGGTGGGGCAGGAATTGAAAAGGCAATTAACCCTCGATGAGGTTATTGAAATTGCACAGGAGCAATCGCCGGATGCCCTGTCGGCAAAGAACAGGTTTTTAAAAGCCTTTTGGGAAATGCGTACATCCGAAGCACGTCTTTATCCGCAGTTAAGTCTAAATGCCACAATTCCTAATTTTTCGAGAGCCATTGTTTCTGTAACCCAGCCCGATGGCACACAAGCTTTTCGCGAAATTTCGCAAGCTAATACATTTGCAGAATTGTCGTTGAGCAAAAATGTTGGTTTAACAGGAGGTAACGTTTATCTAAAATCCAATCTGCGACGCATCGACTATCTCGACTCTGATTCATCGGCATGGCTTAGCAGTCCGCTAAAGATTGGATACGCCCAAAACATTTTTACTTTTAATCCCTATAAATGGTCAAGACGAATCGACCCCATCCGATACAACGAGGCAAAGCGCAAATATTTGGAAGATGTGGAACAAATTGCATTAACAGCTACAAGTTATTTTTTCAATCTTCTCATATCGCAAATCGAACAAAAAATACAGGAGCAGAACGCTGCTAACTACGACACACTTTACAAAATTGGTGTTGGAAGGTACAACCTCGGAAATATCCCCGAAAACGATCTCCTTCAACTAGAGTTAAGCCTTTTGCAGGCTCAGGCTGGTATCGAAAGCAATATGATTTATCTGGAAGACAAAATGTTTAAACTTAAATCATATTTGCGTATAAAAGATGAAACACCCGTGGAGCTTATTCCGCCGGTAGAAGAATTATCTTTTTTTGAGGTTAATGTCGATCAGGCAATTTCGCTGGCAAAACTGAACAGCTCATCTTCATATACATTTGAGCGACGATTGCTTCAGGCCGACCGCGAAGTAAACCGTGCAAAAACAACGGATAGGTTTAGTGCCAATCTTTTTGCTGAATATGGTATGACACAAAGTGCTGAGCAATTTGGTGAAGTATATACCAGCCCTCAAAATCAACAAATTGTTTCGCTTGGAGTTTCAATACCAATTCTTGACTGGGGATTGGCAAAGGGTCGAATAAAAATTGCTGAATCAGACAGAGAAATAGAAAGAACTGCCGTGGAACAGGAACGGATCGATTTTGAGCAAAATGTTTATCTGCAGGTACAAAACTTTATGATGCAGCACCGGCAACTTGCCAATGCTGCAAAAGCCGATACAGTAGCCAAAAAAGGATTCGATATTGCCAAACAGCGCTACCTGATCGGAAAAATTGATATTATTAATCTCAGGGATGCACAGTCGAGCAATGATAATTCGCGTATAAATTTTATCAGAAGTTTGCAAACTTACTGGAGAAATTATTACCAACTTCGAAAACTAACGCTATTTGATTTTAGACAATCCAGCGAAATTTCCATCGATTTCGAAAAACTCAGGTAGCCTGTCCGGTTTTATCCTAAGTTATTATAAACTAACAAAACTCACCAAACAGGTTATTTAATTTTTAACGTTTGTCAAATTCATAAAACAACTTTGGATTTGTTAGCACTGTGTTCATTTTCATTCAAAATATAATGCTAATTTTGTGCGCTATTTTTTTGAATGAAAAGAAGTTTAACTCATAAATAAAACACATCGAAAAATGAAAAGAGATTCCCAGGTTTTTGATATTATCAGGCAGGAAAAAGAAAGACAAATGAAAGGCATCGAATTGATTGCCTCAGAAAACTTTGTTAGCGAACAAGTGTTGGAGGCGATGGGTTCGGTAATGACCAATAAATATGCTGAAGGATATCCAGGCAAACGATACTATGGAGGCTGCGAATTGGTTGACCAAACCGAACAACTTGCCATAGATCGGGCAAAAGAGCTTTTTAATGCTGAGTATGCCAACGTCCAGCCACACTCAGGAGCACAGGCAAATATGGCTGTATTTCTTGCTTGCCTAAAGCCAGGTGATACTTTTATGGGTCTCGATCTTTCGCATGGAGGTCATCTTTCGCATGGTTCACCGGTAAACTCTTCCGGTATTTTATATAATCAGGTTTCGTATGGAGTGAAAAAAGAAACCGGTACGATCGATTATGATCAGATGGAAAAAACGGCTCTTGAAAAAAAACCAAAATTAATTATTGCCGGCGCATCTGCATATTCGCGCGACTGGGACTATGAACGTATGCGTGGTATAGCTGATAAGATTGGAGCCCTGCTAATGGCTGATATTGCACATCCAGCAGGTTTAATTGCAAAAGGCATTTTAAACGATCCTATGCCACACTGCCATGTTGTTACTACAACCACACACAAAACATTGCGTGGCCCACGAGGTGGAATGATTCTGATGGGCAAAAACTTTGAAAACCCATGGGGCTTGACCACTAAAAAAGGAACAGTTAAAAAAATGTCGATGATTTTGAATTCTGCTGTTTTTCCCGGAATTCAGGGCGGACCTTTAGAGCATGTAATTGCTGCCAAAGCGGTAGCCTATGGTGAGGCTCTTACCGATGAGTATATGAATTATATGCTTCAAACAAAAAAGAATGCCGGTGTAATGGCCAAAGCATTTGTAAATAGAGGATACCATGTAATTTCTGAAGGCACTGACAATCACCTTATGCTTATTGATCTTAGAACCAAATTTCCGGAATTAACCGGACGCCTGGTTGAAGACACTCTGGTACTGGCAGATATTACTGTAAACAAAAATATGGTACCTTTCGATGATCGAAGCCCGTTTCAAACATCTGGTTTGAGGATTGGAACACCTGCGGTAACCACAAGAGGCTTGAAAGAAGAACACATGGAACCGATTGTTGATTTTATTGATAAAGTGATTTCAAACATCGAAAATGAAAAAATTATTGAAGATGTTAAAAATGATATCAATAGCATGATGGAAAGCTTCCCGTTATTTGCTGATTAAGAATACCACACCTAAAACATTTGAGCCGTTTCCTGATTTTGGGAGCGGCTTTTTTATTTATAAACCGGTTCAATGTATTCGGGGTATAGAAATGAAGGCGATATTTATTAATGAATAAATTTCACAAATTCTATGTAAATTTGAATATATTTTATTGTTATGCTTTCGTTAAAAAAACGAAAATTCCATAAATTGTCAGGAGGTTATGATGGGCTGTATATATATTTTTGTTTCTTCGCGCCCGTTTTGTTAATACTATTAGCTTCATAAGTTGATTATTATTAAATTTCCGGCAAAAAGTAGAGTATTGTATCGAAGACAGACTATAAATCACGAATAACTAATGATTTTATAAATTTAAATAATAGAAAGTAATGAGAAAAATTTTATTCTTTATTGTAATTTTTACAGCTACAGCAGCATTTACCCAAAATGGTGCTGATACACTTAAGCCATGGAAGGTTAGCGGAATAGGTAGCCTAACCATAAACCAGGCAAGTTTTTCAAACTGGTCGCCTGGTGGTGAAAATTCCCTCTCTGCCACAGCATTTCTTAAATTTTATGCCGATTATACCAGAGATAAGTTTTCCTTTAACAACACGGTTAATCTTAAGTATGGTATGATTAATAGTGAGAGCGAATCGTTGAAAAAAAATGAGGATCTCATTGAGCTTATTTCACAGTACAACCATAACCTTTCCAAACACTGGAGTGCAAGTGCATTAGTAAATTTCAATACACAGTTTGCAAATGGTTACAATTATCCCGACGACTCCACTGTGATTTCAACATTCATGGCTCCGGCTTATCTTACAATTGCCCCCGGGGTGTTGTATAAACCTGTTGATTATTTCAGCATTTTATTTGCACCAATTTCAATGAGAAGTATTATAGTAATGGATCAGGATTTGGCTGATATTGGTGCCTTTGGTGTAGATAAGGCAGACACACTTTCAGATGGATCTATTGATAGAGGTACCGGTAAAAATTCGAAATTTAAACTGGGTACGTTTGTAGAGTTTTACTTCAAAAAAGAGATAAAAACCGACCTTGCCATCGAATCGAAGCTCAACCTTTTTTACAATTACCTGCAGGATAATAATATACCTAATGGAGTTAATCCGGTTGATTTTAACTGGGAAACTTTTATAAATTATAAGATTAGTAAATGGTTTTCGGCCAACCTTTTTGTACACCTTGCTTACATGCCTGGCGATGTATTTATTGAAAGGGGTAATGATTTGAATGGAAATACCATTACAGTTTCACCAAATGATAAGTTGCAGATAAAACAATCATTTGGAATTGGTCTCGCTTATAATTTTTAATCTGAATATACTACTTTACAAATATTTATGCTATGGAAAAATTTAATATTAATACAGAAGAGCTAATAGGCATAGTTAAAACTTTTGGCCTCGAAATACTTTTAGCAATAATAACGCTTATAGTAGGCCTCTGGATAATAAAGGTAATTGTACGCGGCATTAAAGCAGGAATGGAGAAGAATAATGTAGATCCTACATTAAGACCATTCTTGATATCGATTCTTAGCATTCTTTTAAAAATAATGCTCATTATCAGTGTAATTTCGATGGTAGGAGTTGACATGGTTTCATTCGTTGCTCTTATTGCTGCTGCCGGGTTAGCTGTTGGTATGGCTCTTTCAGGTACATTACAGAATTTTGCCGGTGGGGCGATGATCATTATGTTTAAACCTTTTAAGGTAGGCGATTTTATAGATGCACAAGGATATATGGGAATCGTAAAGGAAATACAAATTTTTAATACAATTCTAAAAACCCCCGACAATAAAACCATCATCATCCCCAACGGTGGTCTTTCAACAAGTGCAATGACAAATTATTCGACCGAGCCACAGCGCCGGGTAGATTTTGTTTTTGGTATTGGATATAGCGACGACATCGACAAAGCACGCAATGTAATTGAAGGGTTGATTAATGATGATAAGAGAATACTAAAGAATCCGGAAGCATTTATAGCTGTTTCGGAATTGGCCGATAGCTCGGTAAATTTTGTTGTACGCGTTTGGGGTGATGCTGACGATTACTGGGGGATTCATTTTGATATGATCGAAAATGTAAAGAAAGCCTTTGATAAAAAGGGTATTTCAATTCCGTTCCCCCAAACGGATGTGCATGTTTATCAGGAGAAGTAAATACCTTTTGAGTGAAATAAACATACCTTTATAATATATGAAATTAAAAAGCTGATATGGCATTCATATCAGCTTTTTAGTTTTTCTTTTGGAATAAGATCCCAGTCTAAAAACACGTAAAGGATTAAATATTGGATTATTTAGCGGGTATCTTAATTAAATAAATCTACCCGCCAATCGCCAGCCTCGAAAATAGTGAACTCGAAAATGCAGTAAACTTGTCGTGTCTGTAACTTATTGGGTGTAAAATATTTAAGAGTCATGGTTACCGGAAAGGTCATGTCTTTAAATCCTTTGGAATGTCCAAGATTAACTTCGTAGCCACTGTCAGCAATTATGAGCAAATCTGTTATTCTTACATTCCGGCCTCCATTCTGGTAAAAATCGATGAGAACTCTATTCTGTGCGGTACTATTTTTTCTAAAATTGTACCTGTCAATGCTTACAAGTTGTTTTACTACTGGATTTTTGGGTTTTGCCCCGATATATACATCATTTTTCCATAGGCCGACAAGAGTGGTGTCTTTACCGTTTTTAGAATAGGTATATGTGCCTTCACCATCTTTTACACCATCCAGAAAACCACCTTTATATATTTCTCCACTCCACCATGTATAGGTTCCACTACCATCGGGCCAGCCTTTTTTAAATCGGCCTTCGTAAGTATCTGTACCTGTAGCCAGTCCTTTACCATGAGCCAGTCCTTTTTTGCATTTTCCAATGTATGCACTGTCAATCTCTGTCATTAGAACTTTGCAATTATTCTGTCCGAAAAGATACACGGAAATCAATAAAACTATCGGGAGTAAGGCAAAGACTTTATTTGTAAAACTCATATCTCAAAATAGTTAATAATAATTATGTAGTGTCTGCAAGAAAACTCAATGTTTCAGGAAGTGGGTGTCAGAAATCG
>JAOZRY010000657.1 GCA_029939965.1 Bacteroidales bacterium
ACTCGTTCACGGGAGCTTCCCTCTGAGAGAACAGTTAAATTTGTAATGACCAGATTGCTGGTCAGTAATTTATTCATTGTCGCACCAGTAGCGATAATACGCCAAATTAAGGAACGCTATTTCAGATGTGATTTTACTCATCATCAAAGCGATCCTTCAAACCTTATCAATTAGGGCTGTTCATTCACTCTGAATTTCTCATCTTTTATTGATACTCAGAGAAAAATGTTGCCTTTTGGGAGGGCCGAACTTGTGACTGTCGAGGTATATTGAAAAGATTTCTTAACCATTTATCTTCTCTTTTTGCAAGCTCATTTTTATATGAAAGCCCAGGCCCGCTTTCATAGCCGGTTTTCTGCTTTGGACATTCATGCCAGCGTGCCTTTGAAGTTTAAAATTCAAAAAGTTGAATTAGCGGCTTAAAATGTTGAACTTGAAAGCATGGAAAAAGCGTATGGCAAAACAATGAAGACGGCTGCAAGAGAAGCGAGTGAATTATCGGGCTTAACAATCACTTTTGATGAAAATCAACTCGTATTTGAAGCTAAATTGGAAGATTTGATGGTATACGATCAGAAGTTATCTGATTCTCATAAAGAACATAATACAAGTATGATCAAAGAGATGAATCAGGTAGTTAATCAAATGAAGACGATCATTAACGAAGAAATGATCGGCACTCTCAAACAAAGTTCATCCGGTTTAAACACATCCCTGGAACAATACAAAAACACGCTGAATACAGCCAATGAACTGCACAAAGGGCATATAGACAGTATTAAAGAAACCCAAAAATCACTGCGGGAAACCGTCAATATCAATCAAAATATGCTGAAACAGGCAAACGAGGCAATCACCCTATTAGCCAAACGCATAAAGTCCATGAACCTGTTCCCCACCTTTGTGCATATTAAAAATCTTCCAGCAGAGGCGCTTAAAAAAAGAAGTGATATGATTAAACGAGCGCGCAACAGTCTCGCCTGGATAGGTATCGCCGATCATTTTCTATTTCTATTCCTGTTTTTTTAGCATTATTTCTCATAACAATTTCTGAAACTGAGGTTCAGAATATTTTTATAAACAGTAGTGTCAAAAAAGAGCAGCAGGAAATCAGAGATATGTTCGGAAATATAATAAGTCAGGCGTTGAATGAATTGAATAAATTAAAAAGTGAAATGGACGAACTCAATTTTCCAGTAGAGATAGACCGTCGTCCGGACAGGTTATTCTTTGATATGAAGGTGTCATTCAAACACGCCGGAAGGAATCTTAAAGAAATCGAAGACACTGGCGACTGTGCTGCAATTATACATATTGGAAAAAGATTTAAAGAAATATTAAACGAAAAGCGTACATTCAAATTAAAGAACAATCAGAAAAAGGAATATCATCTTTATGACGTAATGCGAATCGTTGTAGAAGGGCATACGGATGAAACCAAATCAAATGAAATGGCCAACTTTCATTTTTCCTCTGACCGTGCGCTTGCCGTTCTTCAGCTTCTGATGACTAAATGCGAACTTAAACCGCCTACGTACAGGATCAGTGTGGCAGCATACGCCGAATTCGGCCGGCAAGCAAAACTAAAAGATTGTGAGAAAGCCAAAAAAAACTGCCTCAATGAAATGAAAGAAGAAGCTAAATCTGTCAGACTATCTGAAGATGCCAGTTTACATAAGCAACAGAAAATTGAACAGTGTAAAGAATCTTATGAAGAGTGTCGTCATGCCAAAATGAGACGGATAAGGATAAGTATCAGACCTGATTATGACAAGTTGCTTTTTTAGTCATTGTTGATGATTATCGGATAACGAAACCATTATTTTATTATCTTATGGATTTGGAAGCACTTGCGTTTGCAATGGTTGGCCACTGAACTGCGAATTTGACAAATAATACTATATGCCGTATCGTTCAGACATGGATAATATTAATATCATCTTGGATACCAATGTGCTCTTCGCAGGTCTTTATTCTTCAACAGGAGCCTCATTTCAAATACTCAGACTTATCAGCAGAAGCAAGATAAAGCCTGTTATATCCACAACTTTGTTGTTTGAGTATGAAGATGTTTTTAAAACGTAAAAAGGCTAAACTGGCAATTACAGACGAACAAATAGATATAATTTTAGATAACCTTTGTGCATTTGGTGAATTTCAAAAGATATATTTTTTATGGAGACCTTATCTGAGCGATCCTAAAGATGATCATGTCCTTGAGGTTGCAGTGGCATCCGGAACTAAATCAATTGTCACCTACAACCTCAAGGACTTTAAAGGGGTTCATAAATTTGGCATCCAAGCCGTTACACCCGGAAAATTTTTAAAGGTGATAAGATGAGTGCTTTAAGTTTAAGATTACCGAATTCAATTCATCGTCATATCAAAGAAATCGCTGCGCAGGATGGCGTTTCCATTAACCAATTTATTTC
>JAOZRY010000658.1 GCA_029939965.1 Bacteroidales bacterium
TGATACACAAAAAGAAGCATTGCAAGAAGTATTATTAGCAAAAGAAGCATGGATTATGTCAGCTCGTGCTAACGGAAAACCTATTCCATCACCTCATTACCGTCCGGTAATTTATCAAATTGCCTGAAATTTGAAGTATCCAACAAGTTTATGCTGAGTTTTGGCAAATTAACGTTTCCATGTCCTTCGGACGATGGAAAGTTTCATGGTGTTTGAACCAATGTATAAACATTTGCCCAACGGATGGTGCCTGCGGCAGGGATTGGAGTGGTAGCTTGTTGATCCCAATGGGAGTCGGCTGTGATTTTTGTTGGTGGGTGGCGGCTGACGAAGGAAGCCCCCGCACCACTTACAAAAAACCAGCCGGCATGAAACAACTACAAACGGAAAGCCCGTAGCCGCCCAAAAAAAACTATCTTCTAAATCAGCAACTACCATTTATATCTTTTTGTAACAGGCTGATTGTAAGGGGAAGTATAGATTCCTCTTTTAGACTGGAAAAATTGGAGCGAAGCAGAAAATTTGAAGGGAGAAATCTCCCCCTCCTTGTTATATCGCTTTGTGCGCCCATTTCCCAAGGTCTATTTAGAGCTTGCTGAAAAACAATAGTTCGTGTGGTTTTTGTTTCTCGCAAAGTCGCTAAGTCGCAAATGATTGATTATAAACACAGTAACTATTTAGTACCTGTTTTGTATGTATCTGATCTCGTGTGTGTTATTAAACCTTAACTAACTATTGGAAAAACCCAACACTTTTTTTATATTTCGGTGCACGGAAAATACTGTAATGGCTTCAAAATCTTTGCATTAAAAACTGAAAAGCGAATCGTATTAGATTGATAATAAGCAATATGTTGGTTTTTCAGCAGCCCTTAATTAAGTATAGGTAAAATTTCACGATGCATTGTTTGTCAAATCATTAACAACTTATAAACACTAATTCATTACTCCCAAAAAAATCGCTGATGGGTCGGGGGTTTGACTACTCGCGAAATTCGGATTATAGTTTTAAATTTGGTCAGACATCAGATGATTAATAAATCACGACAGTATTATTTCCGTGAAATCTGGATATTTGAATTTTTAGGCTGATACAATAACTTTACAGGACATAAACGTGTAAGTTCCACTAAAACATATCAGATGAATAACCCGGAAAGTCTGGAGAAGTTCAATCCTTTGAAATATGGTTTGTGATCACAGACCATGTCCTCCAATTAACTTATTATTTTTGCAAATTAAATCGCAATACAATGACTGAAGAAAAAAGCAAACACATAATGCTACCCGATGAAGTAATCACCAACAAAATATATCTAATCAGGGGTGAGAAGGTTATGCTTGACAGGGACTTGGCAAAACTATTTGATGTTAAAGCCACCCGTTTGCGGGAACAGTTAAAAAGAAATATAGAAAAATTCCCTGTACATTTCATGTTCCAACTAACAAATGAAGAAGCCGAAATCATGGTATCGCAAAATGCGATACCTTCAAAACAACACCTTGGTGGTTCTTTTCCTTATGTCTTCACAGAGCATGGAGTATTGCAATTGGCAAACGTTTTAAAAAGTGGCAGAGCAACACAGATAAGTATAAAAATAATAGAGGTTTTTGTTAAAATGCGCGAAATGCTTACAAACACATTAACTCTAAAACTCGACATTGAAACAATAAAAAAGAAACTTGAGAATCAGGATAAAAATATAGAACTCGTATTTAGTTATCTTGATGAACTAATGGAAAAACAAGAAAATCCACAACCAAGAACCCAAATAGGTTACAAACTCCCGAAAAAGAAAAACTAACAGAACCTAACCACGATGCAGGAAAGAAGTATCCCGTCATCACTTATTAACAAAATATTGAGCTGTTTTTCTTTTAACTGAAAATAAATGATGATTGGCCATTCCACTTCGATTTGTGCCAATGATTTCGGCTCGCAATTTGCCCCTCCATCTGAACACCCAGCCAATATCCAAAAATAAAAAGTATTATGAATCTTGTGATCGAAAAAAACTACTTTTGAATCATTAAAAGTTATAGTCGTTTATATCAGTAAAGTTTAAAAAAAGAATTTTTACATAAAAATATGTAGTGTTATGAAACTTATGAAATTTTCCAAACTATTTTATTTTTTGCTAATCATCACCGGATTAGGTATTGGCAACAGTGTTTATTCGCAAACTGTAGTACAATGGTACACATCCATGGGCGATTTTAAGGCTCAGTTGAGAGAAGATTTGGTACCGATAACCGCACAGAATTTTGTTGATCTCACCAATGCTAATTTTTATGATGATCTGATTTTTCATAGGGTAATTAGCGGATTTATGATACAGGATGGTTGCCCGAATGGCAATGGATCCGGAGGGCCGGGCTATACTTTCGATGACGAATTCCATCCCGACCTGCGTCATGATGAACCGGGGA
>JAOZRY010000659.1 GCA_029939965.1 Bacteroidales bacterium
ATTTTATGAAATGAATCGCAGATTTCACCATCACCAAAAATAGCTTTGATGTACCCCGGATCGCTCAGATTGACAGTATAAAAATACTGTGGCGGTAAGTTGTCCATGTGATTACTAAGATGCCTATCTCCTGTTGTTCTTCTCGCTTTGCGTTTACAGTCTCTGAAGCCGGTCTCGCACATATTATTGGTTCTCGGAAGGATGAATTCTCCTCCATTGAATTCAATAATCGGGTTGAGTTTATCTTTGTATTTTTTCAATCGACTGCAGATAATCCTCCATGCCTTCAGCAGATATTTTGCATCCTTTCCTTTTGCATTCCTACTTGCCCTGACATATAGATCATCAAGTTTTTCCTGAATATCCACTGGCTTGATATCGGAATTTATCATTCCCCAGTTAAGCGGTGTTTTTCCCTTTTCTCTTTGAGGGTGGAGAATATTTCGTAGTTCCATGAAAAGATCATTGATTTTTTTCAGTTGACTTATATGGCTGTACAAAAAATATTCATGGAGGCGATTGCGTATGAACATCATGATTGAAATAAATTTTTTTGGTATATCTTTTTTCGGTCCACTGAATATATTTTCCATCATGTTGAATGCTGTTTCACAACGATTGTAAAATGCAAGCACCGGTAAATCAAACGGAAAACCTTCGCCGTTTAAATCCTTACTGTAGTCGTTGATATAGTCGATCAGGGAGAGAAGCAATTTCCCATTCTCCAAGTGTTTTTCATTTTTGCATGACCTCAATTTATCCACAAGTTCCTTCCGGTTGGACATCAACATTTTTTTCATTGACTTCAGTGAAATATGTTGAGGATGATTTGTATTTTCAAGTAGACTTTTTCCAACAGCTTTTAGAAAATGATAGTGGCAAAGCCTGTGCGGAACATCTTTGAATACTGCCTTCACTGCTTTTGCAATGGGAGGTGACATATCACTTACAATCGCATCAGGAACACCGAAATATTTCTTGATTTTTTTCAAAATCGGTTTAATGCTGTCTTCGCTTTCTGATATTATTTTTTCAGCATACAGCACATTTCCTCTGATTCCTTCCCTGACTACAAAGTGATTATACATACCACCCTCATTTGTCCCGTCCAGGTGGATAAAAAAACATCCTTTACCATATAATGCGAACAACTTTTTTGCCCTCGCAAAATGACACCTTTCCAGATATGCCAACCCCATAAACGAAAGTTCAGATATCGAGCCTGTTGATATTTTGAAATAATGATCCTTAAGAATTTTCGATTGAATTTCCTCTCGCTGCATAAGATGAATATAACGAAGAAGGGTTATAAAAACAATTGTATCGTAAGCGAATGTCATTCCTGATGCGACATACAGTTTAAGTTCATTCGGAGCTATTCTGATACCGTCTGCAGTTGTCCCCGTTTCGTAATCAATGGAAAGCTCTCCGAGCCGCACTGATTTTATGATTCGGTTTTGAATACGGTTTTTCCCTGTCACCTCAAGCTCTTCCTTCGAGATGGATAAAGTAATAACAGACGGCATAGACAGGTGTGCGTATTCCGCCTCATGCTCTTTGAGATGCATTCTTATATTAAAAATCAGAATCAATGCGCTCAGGAGTTTTTTTTAGCGAGATCATACTTTTCAAACACTGCTTTTACTTTTTCCGTTGTCATATCCATCCCGCGACGACTCAACGATAATGCGATGCTTTTGGGACTGAATTCAGGGTTTTTTATAAAGACAATAAGTATTTGCACGACTAATGAGAAAGGTACGCTCTGCACTTTTTCCATGCTCAGTTTTTTTTTCGAATTTTCTGACAGTTTTTCATACTCTCTTTGTTGAAGCATGGCCCTCTCTTTCGAACTACTGAAATAATGATATTCTCCTCCTGTTTTCTGACGAGTTAATTCGCCCGACTTCACGAGATTTAAAAGCTGAACCTTAGCGTTTGTCTTAACTATCTTTTCCAATTCAACAACCGTCATTCCCGCCGGACTTTTCTCAACAAGAAAATTTAATGTTTGCGGAAGAGTTCCCTTTGAAGAAAAGACAAGTCCGGAAATCCTGAACAGTCCATTACTGTCTATGCGCCGGAATCCCGGCAACATATAATGCCCCGACTTGTTGAGAGCTGGTACGGCATTAATACGTTTTAATTCACGATACGCTACAGGTATGCTTAGATCAAAATGATGTCTAAGTTCTCCTGCAGTATGCGCCAAGCCATCGGCAAAAAACTCTTTCAACTTCCCGTCATTACAAATTCTTTTCATTTTTCATTCCTCCATTAAGAGTGAAAATAATAGACAATATTTAACTATAGCATGAATTCAAGTGAATTAAAGTTAAATATTATCTTTTATTGTAAAAAAAATACCCTACTGGTCTGCAAAAAGAGAAAAAAAAGGATAAACAACAAAGAGTTACTGCTGTATATAT
>JAOZRY010000660.1 GCA_029939965.1 Bacteroidales bacterium
ATACAAAACACAGCAGCAGGGTCATGCTGGTTATGGGAATATCGCAGCTATGACCTCATATAGTAGCATATTCTATAATTTGACTGGATTACCAGTGGACGGCAGTGCTGAGGAAACTATGCCAAAAAATATGGCGGTCTATTACTATATAAAAATCAACTAATGGGACAAGGACAGATATGGTCGGACCAAGCAAATTGTCGCAAGTCATTGTAAATAAAAAATAAAATTTTTTAAATCCCTAAAAAACTGCTCTTGGCGGCCTCATTTTGATACCCAAATGGGGTTTCTAAAAGATTATATCAACCATTACATAGAATCTAACAATCAAAATGCACCCGGACACGCCGGTGATTTTGTTGGTTAGCTTTTTTTAAAAAAAATGTAATGAATTGGTGTAATATCACGAACAAATGCAATAATAAACGAGGCTCTTGCAGAACCATTCTTTCTGCAAGGGTTCATACCAAATTGTATGAACATAATTTCTAATCCACAATATACAGACTAAAACTTGAAGATACGTTTTATCTGCAAGAGGCTCAAACTATAGATCAATTAACATAGGGGGTATAAAAACAATGTTCTGGTTAGTCCTAATTACCTTATTGGCAATATTTTCCGCATACATTTATTTGCAGAAACTAAATAAAAAAGAATTGATACAAACTTTCACTGTTTGGATAATTTTCAGCGTTCTTTTGGCGTTATCACCTATTGCATTTAATTACCTTCTATCTTATTTATCCGGCAAATCCCCTGACTTTTCTATTCTATTGCAAAACGGAGAATTGTTTATTGTATCTGTAGCAATTGGGGCTGGTGCTGCCGGTCAATTAATTGGTAGTGGGCAAAATAATCGCACCTTAAAAATAATCTCAGCTGGTGGATGCTTTATTTTGGTAATAATATCTTCTTTTTTATTTGCCGCAATCTCAACTTCTTTAATCCCGAGTATCGATCCTGATCGGGTTTCAAATATTTCCACGGTGATGTTTAATATGACTATAATATCTAGTGGTTCTTGTATCATTTTAGAGGGAGTATAAAAATGAGTATAGGTATTGAAATCACAATGGTCGCCGCAGCGATCGCTACTATTTCCTCTGCCATTTCGGCGATAGCAGCTTTAATTAAAGGGTTAACTAAATCTAAAAGTAAAGACAATAAAATTGAAATCACTATTGATGGTAAAAAAATTGACTTATTCAGAGACCATAATGAAAAATATGAAAGACTATTAGAGGCAGTTGATGCATTATCAGATAAAACAAAAATACAAATACAAACGAATGACATTGTAAATGGGAACCCGGCAGATACGACAAAAAGTGCAGCTGATTAATTCTGTCTCTGTATAATTTAAGAGCTGAGAATAAAGTTTTGATTATCGAATGAGTATAATGAGGCAAGTATACGTTTGGCAGTTGTTGGACAAAAAATCAACAAGGAACATGCACCAGATTTCACCGGTGATGTTCAAAGTTCATGGCGGCTTCGCCGCCATGAATCCCGGTGCTGACTTCGTCCAGCCCCTTGCTCAGTCGCCTCTGGCGCCTGAACAATGAGCTGGACCGGTCACCGCACACCAATCAATCAAACTATCGTTTGCTTGATCGACGCACGGCGCCGGTCAACACCGGGATTATCAATCTATAGATAGTCGAGGGATATGAAATGAAGTTATGTGCTTTGGTAGTTGGCCACAAAAAAACGTCACCGGGTGTGATCAACAAGCAGTCGGGAATGACTGAGTTCAAATTTAACGATGTTCTGTCTCAAGATATCGAACCTGAAGTGCCTGGAGTGCTAGTTCAACGGGTGTATCGACGTACTTACAACTCCCTTCCAATCGATATTAATGAGCTTAATCCTGATTTTATTGTCAGCCTTCACTGCAACGCTTTCAATGCTCATGCTTCGGGAACAGAAGTACTGTTCTACCACAGGTCATCGAAGGGAAAACAATATGCTGAGGTTCTCAATGAATACCTTGTTCAAGCTTTGGGCCTTCCAAACCGAGGGGTTAAACCAAAGACATCGGAGGACCGAGGCGGTTACTTGTTTATTGAGCATATGTACTCTAAATATAAAATCATACAAAACAATAAAAAAATCATTACAAATCCTTTAGAACGATATAATGACAATGATGAGAGACGTGGGGTTGAGGTCTATAAAATGGATGCAGGCAGATTTTTGTTAATCATTAGATATTCCGGGGGATCAGGTATGGGTGAGCGTGCTCGCAGGATCTTTGCTATTTATGTAAACGGGTCCGCTCCCATCCTGATGTCGAATTTTTTAGAAATAGCTCATAAAAAAAGATCTTCCAATAAAGATATATCCAATATTGTTATGATGAAAGACATAGTTATTAAAAATAACAAGCTACATCTGACATATGCATATGGAACAACAAAC
>JAOZRY010000097.1 GCA_029939965.1 Bacteroidales bacterium
TCGACAACAAAATAGAGAAGATAATAAAACTACCGATAGTTTTTATCGGGAAAGAACCGTATATAGTGAAGGTAGATGATAGAATTTAGAGGTTAGAAGCGAGAGACTGAGCTGAGCAGCCTGCCTTGACACTTTTGGGAAATCCCAACATATTGGGGTTTTGAAATTCACCGGAGCAGGAATTTAAACAAAGCTAAAAAACATGAAAAAAGAAATTTTAAATATCTCGATGCTTTTTGTAGAGGATGAGCACGAAACAAGAAAAAATATCTCGGACATTATTAACCGGAGAGTATCTGATTTTTTTGTAGCCGACAACGCCATTAAAGCCATCGAAATTTACAAAGAACACAAGCCCGATTTAATACTTACCGACATTCAGATGCCGGAAATGAACGGTTTGCAAATGATAGAAATAATAAAGAAAATAAATCCTGAGGTTAAGGTAATCATAATGACAGCTTTTACAGATACAAGCTATCTGTTAAAGTCAATCGATCTGCAGGTTGACGGATTCATTGTTAAACCGATTCACAAAGAAAAGTTACTTTCTACAATAAAAAAACAAGCAAACATTATCCTTCTCAAGAAAAAAACAAAAGAGCAAGAACAGGAGTTAATTCATAGCGAAAAGAAGTTCAAGGATTTGGCTAATTTACTACCGCAAATAATATATGAAACTGATATTAAAGGGAATATCACTTATGTTAACAAACAAGGGTTTGCTTCTTTCGGCTATTCAACTGATACGCTTAATGCAGGTTTTAATGTACTTTCAACATTATTGCCACAAGACATACCCAGGGCAAAACAAAACATGCAAAAAATATTGAGCGGGGAGCAAATTGAAGATCACGAATATACGGCGAAACGAAAAGATGGCCGCCTGTTTCCCATTTCAATTTACTCGAAGCCAATAATTAAAAATGGCCAACCCATAGGAATGAGAGGGATAATTGTGGATATTACAGATCAGAAAAAAGCTGAAGAAGACATTCGTAAACAAAATATTCAATTACAAGAGCGTAACGAAGAGCTGGATGCATTTTCGCACACCGTAGCCCACGATCTGAAAAACCCAATTGGTGCAATAGTAGGATTCGCCGGCTTATTGCATGAAGGTTGTGCTGAACTTTCTGAAGATGAAATTAAAAAATATATAACCATAATAATAAATAGCGGTGATAAAACACTACAAATAATCAACAGCTTACTTCTTTTTGCATGCGTTAGGAAAGAAGAAATTATTACTACAGAAATAAATACAGGCAACATTGTTGCGGATGCAATAAAGCGTTTAGCATCAGCCATCGAAAAAAGTAATGCTGAAATAAACATTCCCGAAACCTGGCCAACGGTGATGGGATTTGCCCCTTGGATAGAAGAGGTATGGGTAAATTACTTAAGCAATGCCATAAAATACGGAGGCATTCCTCCACACATCACGATAGGTTTCAATAACGAAGAATCAGAAAACCTTAAGAAAGGAATGATACGTTTTTGGGCTCATGATAATGGCCCGGGTATCTCCGCCACAAACCAAAATCTTTTATTTAAAAAATTTGAACGGTTAGATCAGGTAAAAACAGAAGGGCATGGTTTGGGACTTTCAATTGTTAAACGCATTATCGAAAAATTAGGAGGAGAAGTTGGTATAGAAACCCAACCTGGAAATGGAAGCCTGTTTTATTTCACCCTGCCACTTACCACAAATGCAAAACTTCGCACAAACATACCTGAAGTTCTACCCGAACATCCGGCAAGCTCACATTCGGAATCTAAAACGGCAAGCTACACCCGAACATCTTCCAGCGATCGCTACAAAGCATCAAGCCTCAAAATTCTAATAGCCGAAGACGAATACACATCCGACAATTTTCTGAAGATAATAGTGCGAAATTTGAGCAAAGAAACTCTACACGCAAAAAATGGAAAAGAAACAATTGAAATTTTTCGCGTTAACCCGGATATTGATTTAATATTAATGGATATAAAAATGCCAATAATGAACGGATACGAAGCAACACGTAAAATACGTGAACTTGATAAAGATGTGATAATAATTGCACAAACTGCTTATGCGCTGGCAGGCGACCGCCAAAAAGCAATTGAAGCAGGATGCAATGAGTATATTTCAAAACCAATCATCAAGGAAATGCTTTTACAGAAAATTGATAAATTATTTGGAAATACTTGAAAAAGGGAAGAGAATGAGTAGGTATTTATTAAATACATCATTAAAATATAGCCTCAGGAAATAATGAATATAAACGTTTTCGAATATGGAAAAATCTAAAAATAAAACCATTGAACACCTCAACCGTGTACTTCGTGCCATCCGAAATGTAAATCAACTTATCACCAAAGAGAAAAATCTGGATAAACTTATTAAGGGTGCTTGCGAAAATTTAATTGAAACAAGAGGCTATCATTATGCATGGATCGCACTATTAGATGAATCAGGTAAATTTATTAAAGCAGCAACAGCCGGTTTGGATCAGGATTTTTCATCGATAATTAATAACCTGAAAGATGGCAGAAATACCGAATGTGTAATAAAAGCCCTAAAAAAGCCAGATGTTGTTTCAATTGAGAATCCTTCAAAAGAGTGCAAAGATTGTCAGTTAGCCAAAATACATCCTGAACTCGGAAGGATAACAATCCGTATGGAATTTGAAGAAAGAATATTTGGAATAATGACTGTTTCGATACCATTAGATTTAATTAATAGCACTGAAGAGCACGGCTTGATTAAAGAGATAGCCGGAGATATTGCTTTTGCATTACACCGTATTGAACTCGAAAAAGAACTAAAGCAAACCGAAGAGCATAATCAATTCCTGTCGTCGGTTGTTGAACAATCAGCCGATGGAATGGCAATTGCCAACATGGAAGGGAATTTACTTTTTGTAAATAATAAATGGGTAAATATGCACGGTTACGAAAAGCAAGATGAACTTCTCGGCCAAAACCTTAGCATATTTCATAGCAAAAAGCAGTTAGAGGAATATATTGAGCCGTTTAACAAAAATGTTTTTGAGCAGGGATTTTATACGGGTGAAGTTGGTCATAAGCACAAGAATGGCACAATATTCCACACTCAAATGACAACCACACTGCTGAGAGATAACAACAACAATCCGATTGCCATGGCAGGAGTAGCTACCGATATTACTGAGCGCAAACGAGCCGAAAAAGTTCTGCGTGATAGTGAAGCCAGTTATCGTTTGTTGTTTAATTTGTTGCCTTATGGTGGAGAAGTTATCGACACCAACGGAAAAATTATAAATTGTAGTTCCGGCACTGCGCAAATGCTCGGCTATGAAGTATCTGAACTAACAGGAAAAAATATTACCGAACTACTAACCCCTGATTCTGTTGAAGTATTCCACCAAAAATTCCCGCATCTTCTAAATGGAAAATCTGTTACTGCCGAAATTGTTATGATTTGTAAAGACGGGAGAAAACTGAATATTTTACGTGCAGCTCAACCTATTACAAATCATAACGGCAAAATTGAATCCATACTTGCATTAAACGTAGATATTACTAACCGGAAGAGAGCAGAAACAGCTTTAATTGAAAATGAAAAAAAATACAGAACACTTTACGAAAACCTTAATGTTGGCGTATTTAGAGTTACCCCTGAAGACTCCGGAAAATTTATTGATGTAAACCCTGCATTTCTAAAAATTTTTGGTTATAAAAACAGAAATGAAGTTTTGCAATTGAATGTTTCCAATCTTTATCTCAATACTAATGACCGAAAAAAATACTATGATGAGATATCTGAAGTAGGTTTTGTAAAAGATAAAGAGCTTTTGTTGAAGCAAAAAGACGGAACACCGATATATTGTTCCATCTCGGCTGTATCAGTAAAAGAGAACAATAAAATAATATATTTTGACGGTATTATCGAAGACATCACACAACGTAAGAAAACGGAAGAAGCATTGCATATATCAGAGAATAATTTGCGTGCACTTTTTAATGCAATGACAGATATTGTTTTTGAGATGGATTATAATGGACGATATATAAATATTGCGCCAACATCGCCCCAACTTATGTTCAAGCCATCAGAAGATACAATTGGCAAAACATTGCATGAAGTATTCCCAAAACCGGAAGCTGATTTTTTTCTTGCATTTATTCGTAAATGCCTGGACAAAAACAAAACATTTACAATAGAATACCCTTTAACTATAAATAACAACACAACATGGTTCGAAGGCAAAGCAACTCCAATAACCAAAAACAGCGTTCTTTATATTGCCCGCGATATAACCGAACAAAAGCAGATGAAGGAAGCCTTGGCCGAAAAAACTGTAATGCTCGACAACATACTAAAATCTGCCGTTGACATGGCTATTGCTACTACAGACATGGATTTTCGAATCACATATTTTAATCCAATAGCAGAAATATTTTTTGGTTATTCGGCAAAAGAGGTTATCGGAAAAACAGTCTGGGAAATACATGTAATGGAGAATGTGGCAAAGGAACGATTGGAAAAAGCAATACAATTAGTACGCAAGAATGGCGAATATATTTATTTCGTAGATCAGAAAACTCCTGAAGGAATCCGGTATTTAGAATCTCGTGTATCAGGAATCTTTGACTCTGCAGGAAAAATAGTTGGTTACGCACTTTTTAGTAACGACATTACCCTTCGCAAAAAATCAGAAGAAAAATTACAAGGCCTCAACGAAGAACTTGCCACTCAAAACGAAGAATATGTAACAATAAATGAGGAATTGATTGATAGCATGAATCAGATTCAAAAGATTAATGTGGAGTTGAATATTACCAAAGAACGTGCTGTAGAAAGCGACCGGCTGAAAACCGCATTCTTGCTCAATATGAGCCACGAAATACGTACACCTATGAATAGTATTTTAGGGTTTATTGGCTTGCTTAACGACCCGGAGTTAAGCATTATAGAAAAACAAGAATTTACTGAGATTATTAAAAAAAGCAGCGAACGTTTACAAAACACCATCAGCGATCTTATTGATATCTCAAAAATTGAAGCCGGACAAATGAAGGTCATAAATTGCAAGTTTTCTATTAATAACCTGCTGAATGAGTTGAATAGATTTTTTACTCCTGAAGCAAGATCAAAAGGGTTACAACTAATATCTTCACCAACGCTCTCATTAGGGCAGGATACAATTTTTACCGATAATGAAAAGCTACATGGAGTGCTAACAAACCTAATTAAAAATGCCATTAAATTTACCGAAAAAGGCCAGGTAACTTTTGGATATTTCCGTAGAGATAATTTCATCGAATTCTATGTAAAAGATACAGGTATTGGTGTACCCGAAAACAGATGCCACGCTATATTCAACCGTTTTGTGCAAGCCGACATCGAAGATGTTAGCGTATATGAAGGATCAGGCCTGGGATTAGCAATAGCAAAGGCTTACGTCGAAATGCTTGGTGGCAGTATATGGATAACATCCGTTGAAGGCAAAGGATCAGAATTCATGTTCACCATTCCCTACAAAACAAAAACGATTAGCAAAAGTGAAACAATCAACGGAATAGTAAAAAAAATAAATACAGAAATACACACGCAAAAAGTATTCGAAAACAAAATAGTTTTGATTGTAGAGGACGATGAAGTAAGTTCATTATATCTTGCCACAATATTAAAAAATATGTTTAGCAAAATCCTCTATGCAAAAACCGGAAATGAAGCGATTGAACTATGCAGGAAAAACTCTGAAATAGATATTATATTAATGGATATAAAAATGCCGGAAGGGAATGGATATAAGGCCACACACGAAATTAGGAAGTTTAATGAAGATTTGATTATAATAGCACAAACGGCTTATGCACAAACCAGAGACAAGGAACTCGCAATGGAAGCAGGTTGCAACGACTATATTTCGAAACCAATTATAAAAGATGAGCTGTTAAAAATGATAAATCACCTTATGAAACAGCATGGTTAATTTGAAATATAAGATAAAATAAAAAACCAGAACCTTTTAATTTATTTATGTATTTTATTACAAGTTTCAGACTTCGTTAGATTAGCTTAATCAAGGCGCAGACAAATTTTAAAACCGGAGTTTACTTTTTGTAAATGCGATGTACTGAGCGTGTCGAAGTAAGGATTTTAACATTTGGTTGCAACGCAGAGTAAGTAGAAACTAACGAAATCTTAAAAGTATGAAATCAGTAAAATGTGTGCATTGCGGTGATGATTGTGGGAAATATCCGGTGGTGTGGGAAGGTAAGAATTTTTGCTGCCACGGATGTAAAACGGTTTACCAGATTCTGAATCAGAACAAACTCAATAAATATTATACCATTGTCGATAGTCCGGGTGTGAGAGTGGAAAAACAGGAATTTGGGAATAAATACGCCTATTTGGATAATGATGAGATTAGCGAAAAGATACTCGATTTCTCCGAAGGAAATATAAGTAAGGTAACACTCTTTATTCCTGCTATTCATTGCAGCTCTTGTATTTGGCTACTCGAAAATATGCATTTGATGGACAAAGGTGTAAAGAATTCGCTGGTTAATTTTACAAAAAAAGAGGTTTCTATAACCTTCAATAAAGAGGAAGTATCCCTTCGCAGGTTGGTCGAATTACTGGCTTCGATTCACTACATTCCACAAATTACGCTCGATAAATCCGAAGGTGGCAAAAAGCCCAAAACCAACACCACTTTACTGGCAAAAATTGGAGTTGCAGGTTTTGCCTTCGGAAATATCATGCTTTTCAGTATGCCCGAATATTTCTCTTTTCGCCAGGAACTCGAAACAAACTTTAGCGATTTTTTTAGCTACATAAATGTTTTGCTCTCTTTGCCGGTATTGTTTTTTAGTAGTCGCGATTATATTTTGTCGGCATATAAAAACCTGCGCCATAAAATTGTAAACATCGACCTACCCATAAGCCTTGGTATTTTGGCACTTGTGTTGCAAAGTTATTTCGAAATATTTACCAAATCCGGTACCGGGTATTTAGATTCATTCTCAGGGTTTGTCTTCTTTTTGCTTATCGGAAAATGGTATCAGGATAAAACATATAAGAGCCTTTCGTTCGACCATGATTATAAATCATATTTTCCTGTAGCTGTTTCCAGAATAACCCAAAAGGGGGAGGAGAGTACTCCGCTAAAGGATTTAGTTGCAGGCAATCATATTTTAATCCGAAACCAGGAACTTATCCCTACTGATGGCGTAGTTGTTAATGGGCACGGAAATATCAACTATTCGTTTGTAACCGGCGAATCCTTGCCTGTGGCAAAGCGCGAAGGTGATTTTGTGTTTGCTGGTGGAAAACAAATTGGCCAAGCAATAGAGATTAAGGTAAAACGGAATGTGGAACAAAGTCAGCTAACACAACTTTGGAATCAGAATACCAATAAGGAGAAATCATTCTCACACATGACCTCACTCATCGACAAGTTGAGTAAAAATTTCACCATTATGGTTTTAGTTATTGCAGCCCTTACTACAATATATTGGTATATGGTCGATCCTTCTGTGGCATTGTTGGCTTTTACATCGGTGTTAATTGTTGCTTGTCCTTGTGCTATTGCGCTTTCCATGCCATTTTCGTTTGGTACTGCAATGCGTATTTTTGGGCATAAAGGTTTTTACCTCCGAAATACCGATGTGGTAGAGCGGTTAACAAAAATTGATACCGTAGTTTTTGATAAAACAGGAACGATTACTTACAACCGTAGTAAGGAAGTTAAAATGGTGATGAGCGAGTTAAATCCCAACGAAATAGTTGCTGTCAAATCATTGGCTCGTCAATCGGCACATCCGCTTAGCACTGCCGTATTCGATTTTTTTAATGCCGATCATATTGATGTGGTTGATGATTTTATGGAAATTCCGGCTTCAGGCGTAAAAGGTAAGGTGGATGGAAAGGATTTGAAAATGGGTTCTGCAGCTTTTGTTTTAGGGCACGAATCTAACGAAGATGCCTTTACCTCGGAGGTGTATGTGTCGGTTGATGGTATTTATAAAGCCCGGTTTGCAATCAAAAGTAAGTATCGCAAGGGTATTGGCGAAATTTTAAGTTACCTATCCAAAGACAAAGAAATACATTTAATATCCGGTGATAATGATGCTGAAAAAGAGCGGCTGACCAAAATATTTGGAATTAGCAATAACCTTCATTTCAACCAATCGCCAAACGATAAGCTGGAGTATATTAATAAATTGAAAGCTCAAAACCGAAAAGTGCTTATGATTGGCGATGGCCTTAACGATGCCGGGGCACTCAATGCAAGTGATGTGGGCATTTCGATTGCCGACGATATATACCAGTTTTCGCCGGCTTGCGATGCCATACTCGAAGCAAGTAAGTTCTACCGGCTCCAAAAGTTTATACGTTTCTCCAAAACCAGCTTCAACATCGTTAAAATAAGCTACCTTATTTCAATTCTTTACAACATTATAGGGCTAACATTTGCTGTGCAAGGAATGCTTTCGCCAATAATTGCTGCCATCCTTATGCCGCTCAGTTCGGTAACTGTTGTTGGTTTTGTAACTTTTAGTACCCGTATAACTGCAAATGCAAGACTAAAGTAGAGTTTGTTGGCAGGGTTGTGTTGATGCTTTGTGTATAAGTTAGCTTATAAAAATAATCGAATAAGATTAATGGGTGATAGAATATATATTGAATGAGATTGGTTTCTAATCTTTTTTTTTCAATTTGGGCGGCTACAGGCTTTCCGTTTGTAGTTGCCTTGTGCCGGCTGGTTTTTTGTAGGTGGTGCGGGGGCTTCCTTCGTCAGCCGCCACCCACCAACAAAAATCACAGCCGCCACTTCAGCAAGCTACCACTCCAATCCCTGCCGCAGGCACTCTCCGGTAGTTGCCGCCAACCGGTAATAATGGTTCTTCTTTGCCCGGGATTTGGAAGTGTTTGCTGAAAAATGTGTTTCGCATTTTTTTACTACCTACAAATCCCGGGAACTTTGGCACCCTTCCCCGATTCGTGGAAGAGTCGGGGATGGGGCTGTTATTACCGGCAGTAGCCACCCCGTGAATCTCGTTAGGCATAAAACCTGATTTTGAAAAACTATGATATCGCGTAAAACAATTCACGGGGTGGCTTTATTTAAGGGAGTTTGTTAAACAAAGTGTTT
>JAOZRY010000661.1 GCA_029939965.1 Bacteroidales bacterium
ACGACTGGAAAAATATTGTAAGAATAATGTCAACTCAAAAAATACAAACAATTAATACCTCTCGGATTGATTATTTACAAATTTCTTGAATTTGTAAATTAATCAGATTATTTTTGAGCCATTCATAAAAACAATAGACGTATGAAAAAATTTAATTGTAACTGGCTAATAGCTGCATTTGTAAGTAGTTTGATTTTAATTTCCTGTTCATCAACTAAAAATGAAAGCATGAATAAAAATGAGAGTAGTGTGGGTATCGCTTCGCCACCAGCAATTGTTTACAAAACCAAAGCCAACTATTTCGATAAAGTCCCGGTTTTGCTCTCCGCCGATAAAACCAAAGTAATTTCTTTTCCGGCACCATCTGATGTCCGCCGCAATAATAAATACGTTTACCCGACAAAATTAAATAGTGGGTATTTATTGGATAATCGCGGTATTGGTATAAATACTGCCTTTCTGAAATTATCGTACGAAGATTATTACACAATGGATAACATACCAAATGCCGATCGGCTGATAAATTACATTTTGGATGCCGATCCTTTTACCGAATTTTATGAAGTTGGAAAGCGCGGCGATTTTACAAATCCCGAAAAGGAAATAAATGAGATGATTGATAGTGGTAAACTAAAAAAGTTAGCCAATCGGGCCACCAAAAATTAAGCATCTGATAAATCAAAGGTCTGTATCTCGATGAAAAAATTTATTCCAATCCTATTTATTTGTGTGCTGATTTTTGGGTATTCGGCGGTAGGCCAGGATACTCTTAAAACGGCTTCAAATACAGATAAGATCAAAACCGGGTGGAACTTCGGTATTTTGCCTGCCGTTTCGTGGGATAACGATTTGGGATTTCAATATGGTGGCTTAATTAACCTTTACCATTATGGCGATGGCAGCCGGTATCCTACCTACGACCATTCTATTTATATGGAAGCTTCGGCTTATACCCGTGGAAGTGGTATTTATCGTTTCATGTACGACTCCGACAGACTAATCAGAGGCATCGGGCTTACCGTTGATGTGAGCTACATCCCCAACCAAACCTACAATTTTTTTGGATGGAACGGCTATGATGCGGTTTATAACCACGATTGGGAGGACGACTCCAATAAAGACGACCAATATAAAACCCGCGTATTTTATCGGTACGACAATAAAATGTTTCGTTTTAAAGCCGACCTGAACGGAAAACTCAACAGAAACTTTAAATGGCTTGGCGGAATACAATGGTACAATTTTGAAATAGGCCAGGTGGATGTAGATAAATTAAACAAAGGGAAAGATGAAAATGACAGGCTACCTTCCAACCAGGAGCAACCTGGCTTGTTCGAAAAATATATGGAGTGGGGACTGATACCCAATGATGAAGCCTCAGGGGGATCGCTCACCATGCTAAAAGCCGGATTAATGTACGATAGCCGCGACAATAAGCCAAACCCAATGCAAGGAATTTGGTCGGAACTGGCCGTGGAAGGAGCACCTGAAGCTTTGGGTTCTATAAACGAAAGCTATTTGAAATTGTGCATTATCCACCGCCAATATTTTACTATTGTCCCCAACAACCTGTCGTTTGCAGCAAGGTTGGCAGCACAAACCACCATTGCCGGACACGCACCATTTTATGTACAGCCATTAATTATTACTTCGATGTTGCGCGGAGCTACCGAAGAAGGACTGGGTGGCGTGAGAAACCTTCGCGGAATTCCACGCAACAGGGTTATTGGCGATGGCATTGCTTATGCCAACTTTGAGCTAAGGTGGAAATTTTATCGTACACGGCTTTTCAATCAAAACCTTTATTTTGGTTTAAATACTTTTTTGGATGCCGGGCAAGTATTTCACAAAATTGATGTAAAAGATAAAGTTGAAAGCCTTGATTTGCCCAATGAAACAGATTATTTTGATTTTGGTGCTGAGAGCCTTCACACCAGCTATGGCATAGGTTTGCGTGTAGCTATGAACCAAAATTTTATTATTGCTATCGACTATGGCCGTGCCACAGATAAGCGCGATGGTACAAGTGGTTTTTATGTAGGGTTGAATTACCTGTTTTAACCACTTGCTTTAAACCCGGATTAGCCGGAAAGGAAATTGAATAAGATTGTTAAAGGAGATTGAAAATGATTGAAAGAAATTAAAATGAGATTGAATAAGATTGAAAATGATTGGTCAATAAAATGATTAATTGCACTAAATACCTAACCTGAACAAACCAGAAAAGTTTTGACAGGATTTCGGGTTTAACATGATATTAATTTCTAAAGCAATTAAAAATCTGCCAAAAAAACAGGAATATCATAAATATGAGCCTAACATCAAACATCTAAATTCTAACATCCAAATTCTAACATCTAACATCAAAATTCCAACATCTAACATCAAAAATCTAACATCTATCTTCTAACATCTAAAATCA
>JAOZRY010000098.1 GCA_029939965.1 Bacteroidales bacterium
TGCGCTCACCTTTACTCTTTGTATTTTGACTTCTCATAACGAAAAACTTTTGAATTAATCAGGCTAGGCGGATATTATTTCCGGATCAATAAAAAATACCGTGCTATTGGTGTTTTTGATGGCAAAGATTTTATTGTTACCGAAGTTTCTGATCACCAGTAAAATAGCGCAGAAAATAAATTACGATTCCCCACCTACCCCTCTCCTCTTCTTCATCAATGATCCAATCCGCTATCGTAATTCATATCCATATTATTATTTGATCTTTTTCGCTTATAATTATTCAGGCGGTAAGTAAGGGTTATCATAAATGTGGGGCCTTCGTATTTGAACCAGGTGTGTGCCTTAAAATTGGTATCTTCACTGTCTTCGATATAAATGCCAGTGTCGAAAGTATTGTGAGAGCGAAGTGCAACAGTAAGTTTGCGATTGAAGAAGTTTCGTTTTACAAAAAAATCGAAGTAGTAAAAATCTCTAACCTTGCCTTGCGGAAGAATAGATGGCCCGTAATACACCGTCATAAATTCGAGGAAAGTTTTCTTTTTAACAATAAATGTGGTTTTAAACCTTCCGTTCCATGCCAGGCTCGAATTATCTACATCATACCCACTTTTTAATGTGCCATTTATTTTATAATAATATACATTGGCCGAAATATTCATTCGCCACCAGGCCGCAATATTTATATTTCCCATTACATCAATACCTCCCGATAATTCACGATCCAGGTTTTCGTAACTCTGGTAAAAAATTCCATTTGTTTCGGAGGTCGTGGTGGTGATTGCATTTTTAGTATTTCTGATGTAAAGTTCGGTGCTGAGCATCAAGGTTTGGTTGCGCATGTTATAGCCCAATTCCCACGAATCGGTAAAATCGGGCATAAGTTCGGGATTACCCATTTGAAGCATATTCCGTCCGGTTGAATTCAATGCCGGCAGTAGCATCCATTGGTTAGGGCGGGTAATCCTTCGGCTGTAACTCAGCGTAATCTGCCGGTCATTCTCCAGTGATTTGGACAAATGCACCGATGGGAATAAATTAACATCGTTGTAATTATATTCATTTTGCAACAATTTTTGCTCCAGCAACCGGTTGGCAATTTCCATCCTCACCCCACCTTGTATGTCGATTCCTTTTACCTGTGTACCCACCGAAGCATATACTGCATTTATTTGCCTCGAAAAATCCATTTCGCCCGAGAGTGTACTATCGGTATTCCAATCTTCTCCCAAATCCAACCGGTATTTGTAAGTATATTTATTATCGGATTTTTTTGAATCATTTTGATAACCTACATCCAGGATCAGGTTTTTAGAAACAGGCAATGTATAATCAGTTTTAATTCGGAAGTGTTGGCGGGTAGCAATACTTTGCAGGTTTAAGTATTTGATTGTTTTGGGGATTACATTTCCGTCAACGCCAATATCATACCGCCCAATATTATTTGGAGTTTCGTTATCTAATCTTGAATAATAAAGGTATGCATCAATTTGATGGCCTTCCTTGTTAAACAAATGCCGGTAACCCACATCACCGTTCAGGTACTTATTGGTAACCAAAAACTCCTCATTTGCCCTAAGGAGCCTGTCATCAGGTTGAAAATTGTTGTACATTCTGATTTTGGAATCGATCGACCTGTCGAATTCCCACTGCCCGATTTCTGCATTAAAGCTGTATGAATTGTGTTCATCAGCATCATACACGAGGCCACCATTTATTTTGTAATTCCGCCGGTATATATCTCTGTCGGAGGCAATGTTTTCGAAAAAGGTTGTATCGCCATTGTAAACCTCCCGGTCGTCGGTGCTTTCGGTTTGCTTTCGCTTGTTCGAGTATGCCCCTCCAAGATGTGTGGTGATTTTTTTTGCTCTTTTGTTTACCATCATACTTGCCGAATATTTATTGCCGGTTGCCAGAGTAGCTGCTACCTGCCCACTGGTGCCTGCTGATTTTTGTTTTTTCATTATCAGGTTAATGATTCCGGAAGTACCGGCTGCATCATATTTTACCGATGGATTTGTAATCACTTCAATCTTTTCTACCGAACTTGCCTGAATTTGGTTTAGCGCATCGGATGGCTCCATTACAGAAGGGCGGCCATCAATAAGCAGCGTAAAACTTGAGCTTCCCCTGAGCGAAACACTACCTGAAGCATCTACTTGTACCGAAGGTACATTGTGTAAAGCCTCCAACACAGCAGCTCCTTCGGCATTGATGTGCTCAGAAACATTTATAACTTTTTTGTCGATTTTAAAATCGATGTAATCGTTGTTGGCAACAATCTCGGCCTCCCCTAACATAATACTTTCGGCTTGTAGCTTAATTTGCCCCAAATCAATTTCATCGCGCTTGGTTTGGATTTTAAGGTTCTCGATAGTTATTGTCTGATAACCAATAAAATGAATATTTAATTTATAAGAACCTTTTTCGATATTATCGATAATAAAACTTCCATCGGCATTGGTGATGGTGCCGGTAAGAAAGTTGCTGTCGGCAGGATTGAGCAACACCAGGTTGGCATACTCAATGGGTTTACCTGATGATTCGTCAACGATGGTTCCGCTAATTGTTGCTTTTTTTGGTGGGGATGCATACACCGTAGAAAACCCGCCAAAAAATAGTGCTGCCACCCATAAAATTGCAAATATTCTTTTCATGGTTTTTAAAATGTTTAATTATCTACAAAAAAAGAGTAAGCTTAGGAGCATTGCAAAAACAATCAACGATCCCTTAAAATAAATTTGCAAAATAAAAACGACCGATTGGTTTAGCAAAAACAGCATTTGATTGAAGAAATACAATGCCTTGTTTATTAGTTGGGATTTATTGGACGAAAGCTACATAAAGATTTTTACATTTGTCCAAAAAAAAGTAATGTTAAGTAAACGTGTTCAGGCATTTGTTCCTCTGTTTTTCTGGTTTCTGTTGATAGCCATAAAGCTAATAAGGATAATACCGATGTATGAGGGCGAAGATCTTATTTTTGGTCTCAACACAATCCTCTACACTACACCATTAGATGTTATTACCTTTTCATTATTCTACTATATTCTTATTCCAAACATTATTTACAAAAAACAATTAACCCTTACAATTGGCTCAACTTTGCTGTATTGGATATTGTATGGGTTGGTGTGGAGTTGGTTTTATAAAGCTGTAGGCCGTACGGTGAACTTCGAAGAGAGTGTTATTATTTATAAAGCCAGTCTGGGGCATACATTATTATACTCGCTTTATGCAGTTGTACTTCGGCTGTCGGTAGATTGGTTTAACAAATTTCAACACCAGCGCGAACTTGAAAAACAAAACAGCATAACTGAACTTGCCTTACTTCGCTCACAAATTAATCCACATTTTCTTTTCAACACCCTCAACAACATTCATTCGTTCAGCAGCCACGACTCCGAAAAAACATCTTTTGCCATCATCAAATTATCCGAAATAATGAGGTATATGTTGTACGAGGCCAATGGTGAGAAGGTATTACTTGAAAAAGAAATTGACTACATTAACAATTATATCGCACTACAAAAACTCAGATTTAAGGAGCGGGATTTTGTGAAATTTACCGTTGATGGCAAAACATTAAACATGCAAATACCCCCCATGATATTTTTGCCATTTATCGAAAACGCATTTAAGCATGGTACGAGTAGCATTTCAAATGCCATCGAAATATATATCAGAATTCACAACAAAGAGATATACTTTAGATGCACCAATCAAATTAAGGCATTAACCGAAACCGAAAAAAATCAACCTGGTGGTCTGGGTATCAAAAATATAAAACGCCGTTTGGATTTGCTATTCCCTTCTTCGCACATTTTGAATATTAAAAAGAGTAATAATGTTTATTTTGTTGAACTAATCATTTACCCTAATGCAAATTAATTGTATAGTAATAGACGATGAACTGCCGGCAATTGAGCAGATGGAGGAATATATTTTGCGTGTGCCATTTTTGAAGTTACTACGAAGTTTTGATAATGGTATTGAGCCAATAAACTTTTTGCAATCTAATGCGGTTGATGTAATATTTCTGGATATTGAAATGGAAGGTTTTACAGGCCTGCAACTTATAAAAACCCTGCGGCATCCACCAAAAATAATCCTCACCACGGCATACGATCAATATGCAATTAAAGCTTTTGATTTAAATGTTTCCGATTATTTACTCAAGCCCATTTCGTTTGAACGGTTTATGCAATCGATCGATAAAATCTTTGATTTATTTGCAAAAACAAAACCGACAAATACCCAAGAAGCGCAATACAAGCGCGATTACTTTTTTGTAAAAACAGAATTCAGGATGCAGCGTGTTGATTTTAACGACATCCTCTACATCGAAGGCATGAAAGAGTATTTGAGGATTCATACCACAATTGAGAAAATAATGACCCTGCAAAATTTCAAAAGTCTGGAAGAAGTATTGCCTGCCGATAATTTCATCAGGGTTCATAAATCGTATATGGTGGCCATTAACAAAATAAAAAGCGTAGAAAAAAACAGGATTTCGATTGCAGAAGAAATTATTCCTGTAAGCGACACCTACAAAGATTCGTTTTTGATGGTATTAAAAAAAGCCTGATAGTGTTATCTATCAGGCTTTTGGCGGAGAAAGAGGGATTCGAACCCCCGGACCAACATAAGCCGGCCAACAGATTTCGAGTCTGCCCCGTTCGACCACTCCGGCATTTCTCCGCAGCAAAAGTATAAAAAGTTTGGTATCCGGCCTCTTGATATTTGGAATGTTTTTGAAAAACAATGGATAGCTCTCTCAAAAAAAAAGTTTTCTAAGAAAGAGTTTAAAAATCAGAAGCCTCTTTGAGCTTTGCACGATACTGCCCAAACAGGTTTGCTTTGGAGATATACCCCAAATACTTTTCCTGCTTTATTACAGGCATATTATATTTGCCACTGGCCTGAAATTTCTGTGCAATCTCTTCCACAGTATCATCCGGCGAAATGCGGAAAACAGGAACAATCATAAGGTCTTTAACTTTGGTGGTATCATAAATTTCGGGCTTAAACATTACGTGCCGCACATTATCCAAAATCACATGTCCCCTAAAATGACCCTTATCATCTACTACCGGAAAAATATTCCGGTTCGATCCTTCAATCACATCTACCAAATTGCGCAATGTGGCTTCGAATGGTAAAACTTTAAAATCGGTTTCCATAAGCCCTGTAATATCAAGCATGGCAAGCACATTTTTATCCTGATGATGTGTACGCAATTCGCCTCGTTTGGCAAGCTGAATGGTATAAACCGAGTTGGGTGTAAAAAGTCTAATAGTCATAAAAGAGGTAACGGCGGTTATCATCAAAGGCATAAATAGCTCGTATCCTTCGGTAATTTCGGCAATTAAAAATATTGCTGTGAGAGGGGCATGAATTACTCCTGCAATCATACCTGCCATACCCACAAGGGCAAAGTTTGTTTGTGATACATCGCCGCCGCCAAACAAATTAAAAATCAAGGCAAACAATAACCCCACATGAGCTCCGATAAATAGTGTTGGAGCAAAAATCCCTCCAATACCCCCGGCTCCAAAAGTAAGCGATGTAGCAACTACCTTTAATAGTATAACCACAAACATCAGGACTAATACTGCTGTTAGGTTGTCTTTTAAATCATAAAATAAACTATTATCAAAAAGGGTAATAGTGTCGCCCTGAAGACAAGAATTAGTAGCAGTGTATCCTTCGCCATAAAGGGATGGGAAAAGAAAAATTAATAAACCTAAAAAGCTGCCACCAACAATAAGCCTGATGTGCCAACCTTTTATTTTGTCAAATATGTTTTGAAAAAAAATATAAACTTTTGTAAAATACAAGCTTACAAGACCAGTAAAAACACCCAATAAAACAAATAGCCAAGTGTCTTTCATTCTAAAAATTTGTTCTATATCCAAAGGATACAACACATCCTGACCCAGAAAAAAATAGGAGGTTAAGGCAGCAGTTACTGATGCCAGTAATAGTGGAATAAGCGATGCTATGGTGAGGTCGAGCATGATGACCTCCACAGCAAAAACAATGGCTGCAATAGGCGATTTAAAAATGGCCGACATGGCTCCGGCACATGCCACAGCAAGGAGCGTTACGGTTTGTTTATAGCTTAAGTGCAAATATTTACCGATGTTGCTACCAATGGCCGCACCTGTAGCTACGGTAGGGCCTTCCAACCCAACAGAACCACCAAAACCAACAGTAATCGAACTACTTATCATCGACGAAAACATGTTGTGCCGCTTCAGCACGCCCTTGGTCTTTGAAATTGCATAAAGTACACTCGGCACTCCATCGCCAACATACTGCCTTAGTACAAAACGAATAAAAAGCACTGTGATAATAATCCCAATAATGGGATAAAAAATATAAAGGACGTTATCGTACTTTACATTAAATCCGGCGGTGAGAAGACCCTGAATAAAATGGACTGAATTTTTGATGATAACCGCAGCAAGCCCGCTCAAAAAACCAATGATTACGCTGAGCATCATCATGTATTGCCGGTCGTTGAGATACTTTCGGCGAAATCGTTGAATATGAAATAAAAGCCTGCGTTGTGGTTTCATTAGATTATTGGCAAAATAAATTTAATTGGCAAATTAAATACTTTGTTGGATGAAATGATGATATCGTAATAATTTAAAACCAATATAAATACCCTAAGCATAACAAGTTGGGAAAAAGATTGATAGGATTAATCAATTTATGATTTGCGATTTATAATTTGCAATTTATTATTGAAACCGCAAAGCGGGAAACTGACAACAAAAAATGGCCGATTAGAATTGTTATGTTCATAATCGGCCATTTCCGTGTTCTAAATCGTACGGCAAATTCGATGTGTTTTTGCTATTTCGTTGGAGAAATACCATTGTAATAAGCAACTATTTTCATCAAATCATCTTCATTCTTTGGCTTTAGTTTGTCCTGCTTCATAAAATCCTTTACTTCATCTCCATTATTGGCAAAACTCATTACAAAGTCTTTCTTTTTTTCCAATACAGGTGTGGCCGGATTCATAAAAAACTGAAGAAAACATTGACAATCCCTGTAAAATATATCGCATTCATTATTGCCGTCAACCGTATTATCAACCTCCTGATACAGTGCAAACCAACGCTTTAGCAACCGGCAATCACCACTTTCGAGTAACTCAAAATAACCACTCTTGTGTTTTCCACTGCAGATAAAATCAGAATAAACAAACACTTTATCATCCAAACTTATATATTCAATTTCGTGTGGATTACCCAACGCAAGTGTATCCTCATTCTCGATAAACTGCATTTGTTGTGTGTAAAGGTTGTATCGCATAAGCTTATCTTTTTTCTCACTTCCATCCTTCAAAACAATAAGCCCTTCAACGAATTCAGGATTTAGATAGGCGCTTCCTCTTTGACCAGGAAGGCTATAACTAGCATAGCTACCACCAGAAGTTGCTGCCATATCAACTTTCGTTTTTGTGGATCTTTCAGACAGATCATTCGATGTAGATCGGTTGGATTTGCTTGGATTTTGCGCCCAGGCAACGGGCATTGAAATAATAAATGCCAACAAGATTGAAATAATGGTTTGTGTTTTCATTTGAAATTGTTTTTATGGTTAATAGTTAATAAATTATCGGCATAAAATACGAAATTAAAACCCCAAAGGCAAGTTTAATGCCAGTTGATTTTCAGTAAAGTATTGAAAGTATTTTGTGTGGATAGATATCAGTTTCTTCAACAACAGGAAATCACTATTTTTGCCAGTTCAAAAACTCAATTTTACATGTATCGACACAAACGATTTCTTGAAGAACAATCTCCTTTTGTAAAATTAACCGTGTTTATCATTCTGATATTAGCCTCCACTTTTCTCGTTTTTTTTGTTGGCATCCTAATCGCTATGCCATTTTTTGGAACAGATGTTTTACATATCCTATCCGAGGCCGGCAACCTCAACTCCGAGCAGGATATTTACATAATGAAATATTTTCAGCTTGTTAGCCAATTTGGTGTTTTTATTATTCCATCGCTTCTATTTACATTGCTTATTACACCACATTTTTTTAGTTACCTAAAACTCAATAAAGCCCCGGGAATGATTTCAGTTATGGCTACTTTTTTGTTAATATTTACCATTTTGCCTGGCATAAACTGGCTTGTGCAAATAAATGAAATCCTAAGCTTGCCTACATGGCTGCATGTTGTAGAAGATTGGATGAAGGAAAGCGAAACCGAGGCTGCCCGACTCACCGAAGCCTTTTTAAAAACAGATTCAGTTACAGGATTACTCTTCAATTTGTTTATGATTGGTGTTTTGGCTTCAATTGGTGAAGAATTATTGTTTCGTGGAATACTTATCAAATTGCTTAACCAATGGGTTAATAATATCCATGTTGCAGTCATAATCTCTGCTATACTCTTCAGCATGTTTCATTTACAATTTTTTGGCTTCCTCCCCCGGACGATGTTAGGAATCATTTTCGGATATTTGTTTGTTTGGTCAGGTTCGTTATGGTTGCCCATATTTGCTCATTTCATCAACAATAGTTCGGCTGTATTGGTCTATTATTTTTATCATAAAGGAGATTATGAAACCCCGGTTGAAGAATTCGGAACCACCGAAAACAGCCTTCTCTTTGCAACTAGTATTTTGATCTCCGTTAGCCTGATGTTCCTTATCTACAATAGAGATAAAAATAAAGTTTTCGGTAATTAGTGTTTGTCCATAATGTCCGATTTCTTCGTTACGCTTGTCTTTACACTTAGTCATTTACAAAAGTAAACTCCTGGTTTTAAAGACTTCGCAAGCCTCGAACTCGAACATTCTGAACCAAACACCGACATTATGGACGGACACTAATTAGTATGCGCCAGAAAACACCGATATCTTTGTTTGACTTGTGTTGAACACATTTATTTACAAAAGTAAGGGGTTCTGAGTTTTTGAAGTAGCAACTTACTCTTAAAAGTCAGCACTCCTTACTTACCGTAAACTATATTGTCGTAATGCCAGCATCTTTTATTATATATTGCGTAGCCCCGTGCTTTAGCGCGGGGTTAAATAATATTTGCCGCCGCCGCTCCTCTCTTCCGCCAATCGCTACGCGATT
>JAOZRY010000662.1 GCA_029939965.1 Bacteroidales bacterium
AACTTCTTTCTTTACAATATTCATATCTCTTTCCCACAAAGGAGTTAGCTTAGTCCTATTGTAAATTATTGCTGCAGGATGAAATAATGGAATCAACCTAATTTTCAAACCACAGATCTCAATATTTTGAACCTTTCCATGAACTTGAGTTATCCCTGGCTGATCCTTCATCCTCCCAACATCACACCCAGCCATAAAAAACTTTGTCGCATAATTTCCAAGCGAACAAACAATTTTTGGCTTTATCTCCCTAATTTGCTTTAATAACCAGGGTGTATGTGCCCTAATCTCCTCAGACAAAGGGTCTCGATTCAACGGAGGTCTACACTTTAAAATATTCGCAATATAAATATCATCCAAACTTAATCCTACATTATTCAACAATTTATCTAAATTTTTCCCCGCAGCCCCAACAAACGGCAACCCCTGTAAATCCTCTTTTTTTCCAGGTGCCTCCCCCACAAAAAAAATGTCTGCATTAACATTCCCCTTCCCTACAACAATATTTATACAATCTTTAAACAAAGAAGTCTGCTTAACCATTTTAGCTTCTAAGAAATTAAACTTCGAAGATTTCTTATTTGACTCCATAGATAAAATTATTCTACAAACTTAATAAAACTTACCAAACAATAACGAATTATTCCCATTCACTTAAAAAAACAAGTTTAATATTTAACAAGATAGTTTAAAAAAATCACCAAACAATTTTTATTTTTAGTAGGTTTAGGCTAGGCGAGATTGCGCCATGTGCTCACTCACACAAATATTCTTCCAACGATGTATAAACCACTAAAAATAAAAATCACTAAATTTCAATATCTTTCAAACCATCAGTCTCAATCATAAACACAGTCTCATTATCTGGCAAATCAGGACTATCAATTAATTTACAAACCCTAGAATCTTTCTTTCCCCTACGAAGATACAATCTATAGGTACAAGCATGCCCAACAATATTCCCTCCAATAGCCTTCGTCGGATCTCCAAACATCTGTGCAGGATCACTCATAACCTGATTAGTAACATAAACCGCTAAATTATTTTGTTCAGCAACCTTCATTAAATTATGCAAATACCTATTCAACCTCTGTTGCCTATCGGCCAACTGTCCTCGCCCAGAAAACTCAGCCCTAAAATGTGCCGTTAAAGAATCAATAATCATTAGCCTAATCGGCTCCCCGTCCTTAATTAAATCTGCAACCCTATCAAGCAACAACATCTGATGGTCAGAATTAAAAGCTCTAGCAACTAAAATATTTTTCAATACCTTATCTGGATTAGCACCTATTCCTTCCGCAAACTGACGAACCCTTTCTGGTCTAAAAGTTCCCTCTGTATCAATATAGACTGCCTTCCCATTTGCCCCCCCCTGCTCCACAGGCAACTGAACACCAACAGCCAAAGACAAAGCCAATTGCGTCTTTCCAGAACCAAAAGCTCCAAAAGCTTCGGTAATGGCCTTAGTCTGAATCCCCTTTCCCCCAAGTAAATTATCTAAATTTTTAGAACCCGTAGTAATATTGAACAACTCCTTCCTTTTCTCTTCATGAGCAAGACCATCAACAAAACCCATATCCATCATTTTCCTAGCCGCCTGAATCGCCTTCCTAGCAACAGACTCACTCATACCTGCAGTATCGCTCAATTGAGCCGCAGTCAGAACAGCCAAACCCATTAATTCATAAATTCCTGCAGCCTCAAGCTTAGCAACCGCACCAGGACCAACACCAGGAATATCAATCAATTTAGGAGCCTCTTCTTCTTTTTTCTTACTAACCTTTTTTTTTGGAGCATCATCAACAATTTCCTCCCCCTCAACAACATCCTTTTTTACTACCATAATCAAAAAAAATGCACTTTTCTTTATAAGCATTTATATCATCTAAAATAAGCTTTCAAAAACAATTTTTCCGACGAGGAAAACACCTAACAAACCTCGTAATGTGTTGCGTTAGGCCATTCAGGACTAGAACATTTATTAGAAACACTTCCAAACCAATTCCCATTTCCACTAGCCCCACTATTACTTCCACAATTAAATTGCTGTCCACATATACTTACATTATTCCACGAGTTCCCATCTGAATCCGAACCAACTCTAATCGGATCGGAACTAACAACATCCGAAATACTATTATTTGAGGAAGAATAGTAGAGATATATCCCATAATCATTATTATCATTTGCTGTTATATCTATTAGAGTGTTGTTTGAGGAGGAGGAAAGGCGGATTCCATAACCCCCCCACCCACCATTATCATTTACAGTTATATCTATTAGAGTATTGTTTGGGGAAGAATAAAAGTAGATTCCATCGTTATCATTATTATTTGCTACTATATTTGTTAATGTGTTGTTTGAGGAGGAGGAAAGGCGGATTCCATTATCAATATTATCACTAGCTGTTATGTCTGA
>JAOZRY010000663.1 GCA_029939965.1 Bacteroidales bacterium
GGCAGGTGAGTTTTGATAACTTTTAACCTAAAATTAAATAGTGCCTTTCAAATAAGGAAAAAAAAACCTGGTTAAATAAAAGCAACACCGGTTTATTGGACTCCATTAATGAATACTATAAATTAGTTGAGAGGCTAAGGGTATTTTGTAAATGGTTATTTTGGGAGAAGTTAGAGAGTGGATGGGAGAAGTTAGAGATTAGATATTAGAAGTTAGAGATTAGATATTAGAAGTTAGAGAGTGGATGGAAGAAGAAAATTAATAGGTTGGCTTTATCATAAAATCGGGAGGGCGTTCATGCCCTTTTATTAATCTACCCCGGTTGTTTTTTATTGACCATTTTGTTGATAAAGGGCGTAAACGCCCTGTTTGCCTGCGATCCATTCATCATTAGCCCCGGCCATAAATGGCCGGGTTACGGAAATTTCCTTGTTAGCTTGCAGGCAAAAACTAAGGGGATGGGGTCAGATTAATGCCCTCAACGAAATTGATCTCAGCGGCAGAGCCGCGAAATATTTAGGATTTTACTTTTGTCATTTACGGCAGTATCACGAAATATGCTGTCCTGCGGATCAGTATGCACGATTGGAAATTGGCAACTTTACCATTTATATTTTTGTGCCGATTACTAAACAGGCCTGGCTTTTAACTATTCTTATATCGGTTCTACTGTGAATTTAGTGGAACATATAAAAATGCTTCAATGCTTTAATGCAATAATGAAAACAATATCATAAATGAAAAATAAAATATTATTTTGCGTAAACTATTTAATGTCATAGACTTAACTATTGATGAATATTTTAGCATTTAAGCATTGTCGCATTTTATCATTATAAACAAACTTATTAACAGAACAACAGAATCATTATTTACCACTAAAATGATAGAAAAGCCCTTACATCAATATCTTCTTTGGTTTATTCAAGTTAGGTTTTGTATTTCTTTTTTCTAACTTTGTCCCCGTATTCGGTTGAAATGGAGGTTGTTTATTATATTTTTTAAAAACCGGAAGTTATTTTTGAGCAAGCCCTAAGTAGCCAGTTAATTATTTTATTTACTTTTTTACTTTTTTATTATGAAAATTTTTGTTGCAAACCTGAGCTATAACGTTCAGGATGATTATTTAAAAGAAATTTTTGAAGCACATGGTGAAGTTGCATCTGCTCGTATTATCACCGACAGAAACAGTGGTCGTTCCAAAGGTTTTGGTTTTGTAGAAATGGCTGATGAAGGCGAAGCAACTCAGGCTATCGAAGCATTGAACAACACTGAAATTGAGGGAAGAAATCTTGTTGTGAAAGAATCAGAAGAAAAAACACAAAGACCACGATTCACAAACCGCAGACCCTATTCAAACGATTATTAAGTCCTTCGCCGACTATCCGTATCGGAATACCTGAGGTAAATTACTCCTCTTTAAAGGAATCTCAATCATTAGATTCCAGAATAATTTAATCCAGAAAACTATAATCCGGTTTTATCAAAATTTGAAAAATTTGATAAAACCGGATTTTTTTATACATATTCCATCAAAATATATCTCACTAAAATTAGTATGCATTACAAGCCCTGCATTGTAGGCATAATTAATATCTCGTTTACGCTAACGCCTTCCGGTTGCGATACAGCATATATTATTGCATTTGCAATATCCACAGGGTTGAGAGGTTCAAGATGATCCCGTCTGCCATCATTCCACTGGTCGATGAGCTCCTTATCGGTAAATGTTTGCGTAAGTTCTGTGGCCACGGCTCCCGGCTCGATAGAAGTTACACGGATATTATAAGGTTTTGAGAGTTCCAGCCTCATTCCTTCAGACAGTGCTGTAACAGCGAATTTTGTAGCACAATAAACAGCTGCACCCGGGAAAATTTTTCTGCCGGCAATGGAAGAGATATTTATTATATCACCGTTTTTTCTTTCCATCATATCCGGGAGCACAGCGGCAACAGCATACATTGCACCTTTAATATTTACATCAACCATACGATCCCATTCTTCTACATGCAGATTTTTCATATATGATAATGGCATTAGCCCTGCATTATTTATTAAAATGTCGATCTGGCCAAAGGTATCAATGGCAACCTTTGCCATATTTTCTACCTCCACACGATTAACAACATCCATTTTCGCGACTACAGCTTTTCCACCATTTGTTTCAATATCAGCTTTTAATTTTTCGAGTTTGTCGATACGGCGTGCTGCTAATACTACTTTTACACCCTCACTTGCAAGAGCTTTTGCAGTGGCCTCTCCAATTCCGCTTGAAGCACCGGTAATTATTGCTACTTTGTTTTTGAGTTTCATGCCATTATGATATTTAAGTTTTAAACTAAATGGGATAATTATTATTAAAAATCAATCTTTATGTTTTTAACCAAAAATCAGCGACTAATAATTTCCAATTTT
>JAOZRY010000664.1 GCA_029939965.1 Bacteroidales bacterium
AGTAGCGCAACATTAACTGCTGTTAGTGCTTCCATTTCAATACCGGTTTTCCCAATACATTTGGCAAACGACATTACTTTAACACCTTCATTTTCGATGCTTGCCTTAACCTCAATTTTTGTAATCTGCAATGGGTGGCATAATGGTATCAGGTCGCTGGTTTTTTTCCCACCTTGTATTCCTGCAATTTCGGCAATTGTGAGGACATCGCCTTTTTTTATTTGATTATCGCGTATCAGTTCTATGGTTTCGGGTTGCAGTTTTATTAAACCCACGGCTTTTGCAGTACGTACCTGATCGGGTTTATTTGCTACATCTACCATGTTTGCTTTTCCTTTTTCATCAGTATGGCTAAATTTCTGCATTTTATCCCCCAATATTATTAAAATGATTTATATGATTTACTGATCCTGATCGGGGTTTATTCCCAATGGCCAGTTCGAGGGCTTTTTTTACCCCCAATTCCTTTATGCTGTATCCAAGATTGCTGAACAAGCATGGCATAATTTTACCCTCGGAAGTGAGTCTTATTCGGTTACAGATTTTGCAATTACCACCTTCACCACCCTCTACAATTCCAAAATCGCCTGTTTCAAGATTCATCTGTGGAATAAATCTTACATGCAGACCATTTGTTTCACAAAATTTTTTCACCATTTGGGCATCCGGTTCATCCGATGATTTCGTAATAACGCAGTTTATTTTAATGGGTGATAATCCGGCTTGTTTTGCTGCTTCAATTCCACGAAGTGCATCTTCAATTTTTCCAACTCTTGTTATGTTAGTGTATTTTTCAGGATCAAGAGTATCGAGACTAATATTTACCCTGTGTAATCCTGCTTCTGCAAGTGGTTTGGCAAACTTATTCAGAAAAATTCCGTTGGTGGTCATTGCCAAATCGTTAATGCCCTGAATGGCGGCAAGCATTTTTATTAAATCTACAATACCTTTTCTAACCAATGGTTCCCCGCCTGTAATTCTTACCTTATCTACCCCCATCGACACAGCCATTTTGGTAACTTCTGTTATTTCATCAAAGGATAGTATTTCGCTGTGGTGCAGCATTTTTATGCCTTCGGCAGGCATGCAATAGGTACATCGCAGATTACAACGATCGGTAACAGAGATGCGTAAGTAATTTATTTTCCTGTTAAATCTGTCGTACATTCACCAAGTCTCCCTTTTCGAGTGTAGTGTTTCCGATATTGATAGCAACAATGCCATCGGCAAAAATATACGAATGGATGTGTGCCGAACCATGATATTTAACCGGGTACAATTTTCCATTTTCAATTTTCACAGGCACGAAAGATTTCCTTTTGGTTTTTTGCCGGGTATAAGTTTCGCCCATTGGCAAGTTAAAATTGTGTGACCTTAGTGTTGTTCCCATCAACTGAAAAAGAAATGGTTTTACCAAAAGCTCAAACTGAACAAATGACGATACCGGATTGCCGGGTAAGCCAAAAAGGTATTTTCCTTCTTTACACCCAAAAATGGTAGGTCTTCCAGGCTGCACAGCAATGCTTTTAAACTTGATTTCAATCCCGAGGTCATTCAATACTTTCGGAACGTAATCAAAATCTCCCATCGATACACCGCCGGTAAGTAGCACAACATCGCAATGCCGAAGTGCCGTAGTAATAATTTGGCGTGTTGAGGTTTCCGTGTCTTTTGCAATCCCAAAGTATTTGGGAATGGTGTTACAAGCTTTAGCCTGTGCAATCAATTGTGAAGCATTACTGTTTCTGATTTGCGAAATATCAGGTTTTTGATTTGGTTCCACCAACTCATCGCCGGTTGAAATAATTCCTACTACCAGTTTCTTGAAAACCAATGGCTTAGTAACCCCAACTGAAGCAAGAATGGCGATTTCCTGTGCACGGATTAATGTTCCTTTGTTTAATACTTTGTCCTTTTTTTTAATATCCTCACCGGTGTAGCAAATGTTTGTACCGGTATTTTTTTTGGTAAACCGAATAATATTATCAGAAATATTTTCGGTATGTTCCACCATGATTACCGTATCAGAACCATCCGGAACAACACCACCGGTCATCACTTTTGCGCACTTTCCGGCTGTAATGGTTTTTTTGGGGATTCTGCCGGCGGGGATAACTTCAATTATTTCAAGATTTCCGGAAATATCTATTTTGCGACAAGCGTAACCATCCATTGCAGATTTGTTAAATGGTGGCATGTTCATGTCAGAAAAAATATTTTCTGCAAGCACCCTTCCTGATGAATCGTCAAGAGATACTTTTTCGGTTGTTAAAACAGCAGTAGAACCGGTAACGATTTGATATGCTTCTTCAAACTCAATCATCCTGTAAATTTGTGGATTAGTGGGCAAAATTATTAAAACACCGCAATAATGCTTTTATTTTGAAGGAGAATGTAAAGAAAACTTTTAAT
>JAOZRY010000099.1:0-4237 GCA_029939965.1 Bacteroidales bacterium
CATTGTCTCCTTGTCGCATTTCATCATTATTAACAGAACCACAGAATCATTGTTTACCACTAAAATGGTAGTAAAACCTTATTTGTAAAGAAGGAAAATAGCTGGTTTTTTATGAAGATCAGGTTGATCGTTTTTCCACTCATGGATAGGCTTTGTGCGGATAAATTCATGCTCTGTTGTTAACTCAGCAGCAATACAAAGTTTAAGGCTTTTTTGACAAACCCCTGTTAAAAATCCTATCAATTTATTATTTCGGTAGGGCGTTTCGATAAATATTTGGGTTTGATCATTTTTAAGAATATTAGCTTCAAGCTCCTTTATCTTTTGTTTTAATTTGGATTTATCGATGGGTAGATAACCATGAAAAGCAAAATTTTGTCCGTTGAACCCGGAGGCCATTAAACCAAGAATTATGGATGATGGCCCTACAAGAGGAACAACTTCAATGGAATTAAAATGGCAATATTTTACAATTTCCGCTCCCGGATCAGCAATGCACGGCACACCAGCCTCCGATAATAATCCAACCGGTTTTCCTGTTTTCACAGATTCGATGAAGGTAGAAACCGTTTCAACCGAAGTGTGCTTATCCAAAACCCTAAAAGTTATTTTATCAAAATCTTTATCAAAACCCGCTTTCCTCAAAAAACGTCTGGCACTTCTCACATTTTCAACAATAAATTCGTCTAACTGCTGAAGTATATTAAAAACCGAGGCTGGCAGCACCAGTTCGGGCGAATTATTGCCAAGTGTTACAGGTATAAGATAAAGTGCTTTTTTTAACATAACGAATCTTACCACGGAAGTTTATCAAGGTCAACATTTCCTCCCGAAATGATGATACCAATTTTTTTTCCTTTATGATCAAACTTATTTTGGATAATTGCCGCCAATGGAACGGCTGATGAAGGTTCGATTATAATTTTCATGCGCTCCCACACCAATTTCATCGCTTCAACAATACTACTTTCCGAAACAGTAACTATTTTATTTACATGTTTTATTATGATGGGAAAAGTAATGTTTCCGAGAGATGTACGCAATCCGTCAGCTATGGTATCAGGATTTATGGATGGGATAAATTGTTTTTGTTGGAAGGATCGGAAGGCATCATCGGCATTAGCAGGTTCTGCCGCAATCACTTTCGTTTTTGGCGAAAAAAAATACGTGGCTAATGCAGTTCCACTCAATAAACCTCCCCCTCCCACAGGAGTCATAATGATATCAAGACCTGGCCAGTCTTCGATTAGTTCTTTTGCAGCAGTAGCCTGCCCGGCAATAATTACCAGATTATTGTATGGATGAATTTCGGTAGCATTTGTTTTGTTCAAAACCTTTTGCAAGGTTTCTTCGCGAGATGATAATGTAGGTGTACAAAAGGTAATTTTTCCGCCATATTGTTTTACCGCAGCTACCTTAACCTGAGAAGAATTATTGGGCATCACAATATGAGCATCTATTCCGCGAAGTGTAGCTGCACGTGCAAGAGCCGCCGCATGGTTGCCCGATGAATGCGTGGCCACACCATTTAGCATAGCATCAGCGGAAAGCGAAAAAACTGCATTAATAGCTCCCCTTGATTTGAAAGCTCCGGCTTTCTGAAAATTTTCACATTTAAAAACTAAATCACAGCCAAACATTTGATTCAGATTTTCGGAACTTAATAAGGGAGTGCGATGAACGAAAGGTTCGATTACTTTGGAAGCTTTAAGAATGGCTTTTTTTAAAGGAAGGTTATCCAAAATGTATGATTTTACGATTCTAATTTTTCTATGATCCGATCGCAAGCCTGATCGATCATTTTAAAAACATTATCAAATCCATTACTGCCACCGTAATAAGGATCTGGAATATCAACATTTTCATTGGGCAAAACCTCATTCATAAGTAGCTTTACTTTTGCTTCATCATTTTTATTTCGAGCCTGATTTAAAATATCTCTGTAGTTATTCCCATCCATGGCATAAATTAAATCATAAGTATCAAAATCAGAAACAGAAAATTGTTTCCCGATATGGCCGCTGAGGTCAATATTATTTTTATGTGCTACTTCCGTGGAACGAGGATCGGCAAAATCGCCAACATGATATCCGGCAGTTCCGCATGAGTTAACTTTAACTGGTAGGTTTTTCTTTTCGATCTTATGCCTCAATATTCCTTCGGCCAACGGCGACCGGCAAATATTACCAAGGCAAACCATTAATACTTTTTTCATAATAATATAATGAAAATTAAATGAGCAGTAACAGGTTTAATAGACTACAGCTTGATTTTATTCTCAATATCTTCCATGTACCTTCTGAAAGATTTATCTGTATCGCGGAGGTTTTTTACAGTTTTGCAGGCGTGTAAAACCGTTGCATGATCCTTCTTCCCACATTGCAACCCTATGGCAGTGAGCGAAGTCTTGGTATGCTCTTTAGCAAAAAACATAGAGAGCTGACGAGCCTGTACAATATTTCTCTTACGGGTATTCGAATTCATCTGTTCAACAGTTAGCCCGAAATAATCAGATACGATTTTTTGAATGTAATCGATAGATATTTCCTTATTTGAATTCTTAATAAAATTATCCACAACTTGCTTTGCAAGATCAAGAGTAATTGCTTTTTTGTTGAGTGATGCATGTGCAAGTACCGAAATCATAGCTCCTTCCAGTTCTCTTATGTTTGAAGTAATACTATAAGCCAAATACTCTACCACACTATCAGGCATGGTTATACCATCATTGTACAAACGTTTTTGCAAAACTGCAATCCGGGTTTCCAGATCAGGTTGCTGCAGATCGGTAGTTAGCCCCCATTTAAACCGTGAAAGCAATCTTGCTTCCATTCCAACAATTTCAACTGGTGGTTTATCCGAAGTAATTACCAATTGTTTTGAATGCTGATGCAACTGGTTAAAGATATGAAAGAATACATCTTGTGTTTTTTCTTTCCCCGACAGGAAATGAATGTCATCAATAATCAGAACATCAATTAACTGGTAAAAATTAGTAAAATCGTTTTGATTATTGTTGCGAACCGACTCGATGTACTGAGCAATAAATTGATCGGTAGTTACATAAAGTACTGTTTTATTCGGATATTTTTCTTTTACCTCAAGCCCAATGGCATGTGCAAGATGCGATTTCCCTAAACCAACTTTGCTGTAAAGAAACAAAGGATTGAAAGCAGTTTTACCGGGATTTTGTGCAATAGCAAGTCCTGCTGACCTTGCTAACCTGTTACAATCGCCTTCGATAAAATTGTCGAATGAATACCTTTCGACAAGCTGAGAATTAACTTTTACTTTTTGAATACCCGGAATAACGAAAGGATCAGGTATCTCCTTGGAAGCACCCCTTATCTGAAAAGGCATATTCACATCAGGATTTCTGGTTGCATTACGTTTAGAAGTAGGAACCACAACAGAAATCACATCTTGTTTTTTGCTGTAGGAATTATCCATTACAATACTGTACTCAAGCCGTCCACCCGGACCAAGTTCTTTTTTTACAGTTCTTCTCAGCAAACTAATGTAATGTTCTTCAAGCCATTCGTAGAAGAACTGGCTTGGAACCTGTATCGTGAGAACATCATCGTTAAGTTTTATCGGTTTTATTGGATTAAACCATGTTTTAAAACTCTGAGTATTAATGTTGTCTTTGATAACTTTAAGACAATTGTCCCAAATTTTTTCTGCAATATCGTTTTTATGATGAACCACCTTAATAGCTGTTTATCAATTAATTAAAAAATGGATTATTTGTATGATTAGGAAAAAGAAAAGAAAAGCGTTCTATTTATCCTCACATATTTTTCAACAAAGATGCACCAAAAATAGTTGAAAAAAACATTTTATTTTACTTGTATTTCTTCAAAATTATGATAACAAAAATTTATCTCATGTTAACTCAAAAACGACAAGAACTTTAAGATGAAACCTTTACTTTTAGATCGCAAACATCTTTATATGTTAAATCTTACAATGCATTTTACTTTTTCTGAACAAAACCGAGTGTAAGTTTTTTTTACACCAATTTTATTAACACAAAATGGGCAACTTTCATTTGATTTACGATATTTATGATTTATGATTTACGATTTATGATTGAAACCACAAAGCGGGAAATTGATAGCAAAATATTTAAACAACATATTGTTTGATTTTGCAAATTAAGAGCCTACTGCGAATTTAGTAAAACATACAAAAATGATTCTCCCTTTATCGCCTTATCGCCTTGTCTTCTTATCGC
>JAOZRY010000099.1:4337-9089 GCA_029939965.1 Bacteroidales bacterium
CTTATCGCATTTCAACTATCGTTGTTTCATGCAATTACAATAATAATCTTAGCCCGAAATAATTGTTATCCCGGTTTTGGGTATTGAAATTGTAATTTCATCACCAATTTGAAACCGGATTGATTCGGGTGTTTTTGGTTGTGTAATAATGCTGAGTTCAATCCCAATATCAATCAGCATTTCCACCCCATTTACCGAATTAAAAATATCCTTTACCACAGCTTTAAAAATATTTTCTTTTGGTGCATGCTCATCTTCAGATATGATTTCAATTTTTGTTTCATCAATCAAAACCCCAAAGTTTTCATTATTGATGTTGCCAATCGGAAATTTTAATCGCAATTTATCAGAAACAGAAAAATATTCTGATGATGCTCTGCGGGCAATAAAATAGTTTTTGTAACCGCAAAACCTGGCAATAAACTTATTTCCCGGATTCCGCAAAATATCTTCGGGACTTCCTGTGGCAACAATTTTACCATTGTGCATAATTCCCATTTTTGAAGCAAGCGAAAATGCCTCTTCAAAATCGTGGGTAACATGGATAATGGTTTGTCCATTACGGTTTAATTCTCTCAGCAATCTTTTCAGGATATCCTTTTTGTGGGTGTCAACTCCAGAGAGAGGTTCATCTAACAGCAAAACTTTGGGGTTGGATGCGAGTGTGCGGGCAAGCAAAACACGTTGAATTTCGCCACCGGATAATGTTTTTGGATTTCGGTCAAGCAAATCATTCAGCATAAGCTGTTTGCAAATGTCATTTAGTTTTTTTTCAGATTCGGCTTTTTTGTTTTTTTGCTTTAATGCAAATTCAATATTTTTTTTTACCGAAAAATGTGGAAACAGGGTGTTATCCTGAAATACCAGCCCGAGGTTTCGATCTTGTATCTTTTTGTTTGTTATATCGATTCCATTAATAGTAATTTTCCCAGAATTTTTTATTTTGTAAATGCCGGCCAATACTTCAAGTAGTATGGTTTTTCCCGATCCCGATGGCCCGGCTAAAACAAAATATTCGCCTTTACTAATATTAAGACTAATATTTGATAGCTCAAATTTGTCGAGTTTAACATTAATGTTTTTTATTCTAAGCATCTCTTTTGTTTTCTTTAACGAGCATTCGTAATGCGATGAAAAACAAAAGACATACAGCAATAAATATTACTGATACCGGCCGGGCATACTCAAGACCATAAGCTCCAAATCGTTCGTAAATTAATATTGGTGTAATCATGGGATGGTAGGCTATAATTACAACTGCTCCAAATTCGCTCATGCCTCGGGCAAACATTAGTATCATCCCCGAAACAATACTTCGCCATGCAAGGGGCAACGAAATTTCGAAGAACACACTTGCTGATGATGCCCCAAGATTTAGAGCAGCAATTTCAATTCGTTTGGGTACTTGTGCAAAACCGTCTCTTGCAGCATTAATAAGAAAAGGAATGCTAACAAATGCCATTGCAATAATAATTCCGGCAGGATGCCCGATTAATTCGAGGCCGGCCATTTCGGCTGCTTTTCCGGGTAAGCTGTCTCTCGAAATTACACCAAGAATTGCAATACCGGCAGCAGAGTGCGGAATTACAACCGGCAAATCAATTATGCCCTGAACGAGCCGCTTAAATCTAAAATTTTTGCGGGCAAGAATGTAGGCTAAAGGTATTGCTCCAATCCCCAAAATTGTGGTACCCAGCATCGATGTCCAAAGCGTTAGCCAAATACTTTGTGTTACTTCATCATCATTTATAGTATCGAAAACCGAAGTCAGGCTGGTGCTAAAAGTAATACTAACGAGTGGGGCAAGTATGAAAAGCAGAACAATTCCTCCCAGGAAAATCAAAACCAATGAAAATCTACTGAACTGTCCCCGCACCATTGTACTATAAATTTATCTCTTCAAAATATATCCGGTTAACGGATTTAATAGCCCTGTCAGAAAAAAAATCTCCTGCCGGGAACAGCCTGAAAGCTCCGCCATTTTTATCAGCCTTTTTATAAATGAGCAATAATTCAGCCTGATCGTTTCGGTTAAAAATTTCGGAATAACTAAAAACACCTCTGTAACCATCTTTTGCTACAAAAATGAGATATGCCTCCCTGAGGTTTTTTTCTGAATTTTCGATTTGTCCGGCAAGCACACTTTTCATCAATTGGCCTGTAAATGGAGTAGTGCTGTGAATTCCGCGACCCCTGCCATAAAAAATAGTTTCGTAAGTAAGATTCTGAATCCCCTGAATTGGTTTGTTAATAGATAGCCTGTTTTTATCGTCAACAAAAACATCAATAGCCGGGGCATGCATTGGTTTCATTCCTTTGGTGATTTCAAATTCGCGGGTTGCACTTTTTACAGTAATCTTTACCGGACTTTCGATATTGCGAGAGGTAAGCAAATCGTGCCCAACAACAATTTTCGATTTTTCGGGCAACGGCCACAACTCTTTTGTTTTTGACGGAACTATCCTCATAACTTTTGTGGATAGAATAATTTCGTGCAAATGATTGGGATAATAAATTTCGCCCCAGCTAAAAATAGCTTTTTCTCCTTTTGCATTTTCAATTATTACATACAGGTCGATGATTGGAGGAAATGCCTCCTGATTGTTTTTGTTGGGAGTATAAAGGTTTAGGATATCCAAAAGCGAGTATCCATCGTAGCGATAAGCCCCGATAAATTTGTTGCCTCCGTTGTTTGGTAAAGCCTCTTTTACTATAATACTTCTCAAAGGCAATTCGTCCAAATTAACCATTCCGGGATTATTTATTTCGCCTGCAACTTCCAGTTTGGCTGTGGATAAGGAATAAAGTTTTTCGTTGTCGTAAAAATTGTTTGTTAAATCAGATGTGTCAACAATGTGCTTTTCATTGTTAGTAACCGGCGATTTTTGGTTCGGCTGTTTGTTGCTTTCGCAGGAAATGAAAATGAATACAAGAGAAAAAAATAATAACTGTTTCATATTTTTAATTTAGTATTTAATCATTCGATATGACTGACTGTGCATATCCGTTGCAAAGAAAACCAAAATCCTTAGAAAAATGAATAAACAGATGGAAATGCTACAAAAAGCAGCTGGTTCGATTTATGATTTATGATTTATGATTTATGATTGATACCACAAAGCGGGAAACTAACAACAAAAAATTTAAACAATATATTGGTTAGTTTTTCAAATTAAGAGCCTACTTTATTTTCATACCATATTAATATGGAAGTGCGAATTGTTGTAAAGGTTCGGGGATTTTGTTCCATTCGCGCGATGGAGATGGGACTAACGAAGGCTGACCATTTTTTTTCATAATTGCCATGCCTTTATTTTTATCCAAAAAAAAGGCTGCGAATTTAAGGGCTAAATCTTTGTTGGGCGCATCATTAAGTATTGTAAGTCCGTAAATCATTGGCTCGCCGTATTGTTTAATTTTTTCACCAGGCTTTTTACCAGCTATCTCAACAGTGGCATTTTTATACCAATTAGCATATTTAGGATTTTTTAAATTTATCGAATCAGGAAGTGTAAAGTATTTTAATTGATGCTGCGCTGCAACCGAACGATAAATAAAAATGTAGTCGATAGTATTTGTTTGGAGAAGTGCAATAAGGTCGGTTTCTTTTGGCCTGATAAAGCGGTTATCTTTTTGCAGAACCGATTGGGCAAAGTTTGGCAAGGAATAATATGTTTCGGCCAAATCGAGACATAGTACTGTTCGGTAGCCACATGGATCGGTGTCAGGATTTGATCTCCCATATCTAACATCATCTTTCAACAATATTTTTATTGGGATATTTTTATCAATCTCCGCAGTCATCATTGATTTTTGATTGAAAGCAATCACCATTTCGTTGGAGGCGAATTTAATATTCCAATCAGCGTATTCGGGAATTAGAAATTTATCGATTACCGCATAATCGGCCGAAAGCATTAAATCGCAAGGTCGGTTCAGGTCGGTAATTTTTCGTGCACAGGCAACACTTCCGGCGGCTTCTGTAAGAATGTTTATATTCGGATTCTCTTTTTGAAATGCTTCTGAAATTTGTTTTACCGGAATGGTAAGACTTCCGGCATGAAAAATAATAAGATCGGTTCTTTTTTGGTGATTTTGATCGCCACATCCCGAAACTAAAAATAATAGACTAATTAATATGATAAGAGTATTAATGGGGGTTTTCATCTTCCGATAAATTGTTTTGTGTTTCAATGTAAATATTGTTTGTATGCGAATGTTTTTTTTGGTAGAATATTATATATCAATGGCACGTCAGTCCATTTTTTTTGTGTTTAGTGCAAAATCGAATAGGGATTTTCAGATTACAAGAAATTTGATTATGATAAAATAATAGTACCAATATTGCAAAATATTTGAACGTATTCAATAATTATGAATATCATAATTGGGCTTAAATGCTTTGGGTTGTGATATTTAACCATATCCATTTTTTGTATGTGTGGTATGGCTTTTTGTAGAACTCCAGCCACGGCAAAAAGAAAAAGCCCCACACTTTAAGTATGAAGTTTTTTTTTGATTTAATATTTATTAGTCCGGTCGAAAAAGTCATCGGATGACTAAATCAGGTTGTTTGTTGGTTTTTGCAGTCAGGGTTTGCCTCAAAGTCAAGCCCTGACTACACTTTTGGGAAAGTTACTCCGTAAATTAAAAGTCATCGGATGACTAAATCAGGTCGATTGATGGTTATTAGATAAGAATAAATAACTATCAACCGGAGAGTGGTTGCGGCAGGGATTGGAGTGGTAGATT
>JAOZRY010000665.1 GCA_029939965.1 Bacteroidales bacterium
ATATTAAATGCCTGAACTATCGGTAGTAATAATAACTTATAACGAAGAGCGAAATATTGCTCGGTGTCTTGAATCGGTAAAAGAAATTGCCGATGAAATTATTGTGGTGGATTCATTTTCGACAGATAAAACGAAAATCATTTGCGAATCTTTTGATGCCAAAGTAATCGAACATCATTTTGAGGGGCATATTCGTCAGAAAAATTTCGCCATTTCACAGGCAACATTTCCTCATCAGCTATCACTGGATGCCGATGAAGCTCTTTCGGCAGAACTAATTACTGAGATTAAAAAAGTAAAACAAAACTGGGTGGCCGATGGTTACCGCATGAACAGACTTGCAAATTATTGTGGTAAATGGATAAGGCACTGCGGGTGGTATCCCGATACTAAATTACGATTGTACGATTCGCGAAAAGGATTGTGGACTGGACTGGATCCGCACGATAGGTTTGAAATGGAACCGGAAACCAAACTCGAATTTTTACCAGGCAATTTGTTGCACTACACCTATTATACTATCGACGAACATATTTTACAATCCAATAAATTTAGTACCATTGCTGCCCATGCATTAACAGAAAAAGGCAACCCGGTTTTCTTTGTTCAGATATTTATCAACCCCATTGCAAAATTTATCAGGAACTACTTTTTAAGATTAGGATTTTTAGATGGTTTTTATGGTTTTATAATCTGCCAAAGCGCAGCCCACGAAACTTTTTTGAAATATGTAAAAGCCTGGCAAATAAAAAAATCAGACCGAAAGGATTAGTTTCATCCGATCTTTCAGGTTTTTTATTTTCAATTTTACTCCATCTTCAGGCTCATTTAACGAACCGTTAAAAACACTACCCATTCTAAGATATTCAGTTCGGAAAGTTGAATTGCTAATACCCCATTTTTTTAAAAATTGTTTCCTTCCATTATTTTTCTTTACCCTCTTCACACTTTTAGAAATAAAATGATAGCTACGGCTTTTGCTAACTCCTTTAAAATATCTCACACCTGCCTGCCACAACTTCATCATAAAATCAGGATCGGAATACATACCTGGAGAAAACTCAGTGCTCAAACCACCAACCAAATCCCAGCTACTTTTATGAACTAACAACGGATACCAGCTACTGCCATTCCAATCGGCAAAATCGAAAGATTGGTATTGATCCAATAAATCTCTTTCTTGGAAATTTTTAGGATCAGAACCAAAATATTTTGGGGCAATTACGCATGGATTAAAGGTTTTACGTGGTTCAATTTTAGTACCTGAAATACAAAAATTACTATGCCCGATTTGCTCAACCTCCTCCCATAAATAAAAATCCCAATCGGGCAACAGGTAATTATCATCGTCAACAAGCAACAGATAGCCGGCGTTAGCCAATGATGCTACTGCATTAAAAGCATAACATACACCAACATTCTCTTCTGAATAGGTAAAACCAAGTTTTTGCTCTTTTACCCATTCAAGTGTGCCATCGCTTCCCTGGTTTACATGAATCAGAATCTGATGTTTAAATCTGCTGTTTTTTCTAATGCTTTCTATGATCAGCCTAAGGTGTGGCAGATTGTTCCAGGTTGGAATCAATACCGAAAATTTTGCATCCGGCAACCTATCATTTGGAAAATACGAAATTTGGTTTTTCATTATTCCTTCTCGTTGTTAAATATACCCCTTAATTTTATAATACACCAGTGCAGTACCTTCGTGCAAAACATCAATCTCTAATCTTAAATAATTCCATAAGTTGTATCTAAAACTGATATTCCTGTGTATGGGTGCAACTTTTTTTAATCGTTCCTCTTCGGTAAATAATAAATTATCATCCATGGGTGCCTGAAATGCCGGAAATCCATCTACATTTTGAAACCCACATTGTTCGAAAGTAAGAATGCAACGGTACATGTGAACAGGAGAGGTTACTACAAGTATATTTTTGGCAGGTTTGTTTTTTAGCATTTCAAAAACCTCTACTGCTTGCGAATGGGTATTCGTTCCTTTTGTTTCAAAAATGAATCTACCCTGATCAATGTTGTAATGCGAAATTTCCTGATACATTTTAAAAGCATCGCTTTGCAAAAAACCTGTACTCAGAGCAGGCATAGCTACAATTATTTTAGCATTTTCAAAAGATTTGGCAGCCGATGCAGCAAATTTACAACGCATCAAACCAGTGGCTCCTGGCATTCCTCCAGCACCCATCACCACAATATAATCAGGCTGATTTTCAATCTCCGAATTTGCTGTCCCCAGCCAGTGATAAGCCCAATATGGCTGATCGGTAAAACTCAGACCAAGCATAATTACCGAAACAATCCCAAAAAAGAATATTATCTTCTTTAGGATTTTAAAAAAACAGATACCAGTTTTTTTTATTAGGTTCATTGTAAAACTTTTAATAATGGTGCAAAA
>JAOZRY010000666.1 GCA_029939965.1 Bacteroidales bacterium
AACCTCAACCTATTTCAACGTATATTTATTCATTATTTTCATTAGGTTTTCACCAAGTTGGCTCAACTGAGTTATGGATTCTTCGGTTTGTTTGGTGCTGGAAGATGCCTGCACACTCGCTTCATTAATATTTTCCATTGCTGAAGTTATTTGATCCATCCCGACAAGTTGCTGCTGACTTGAAGCTGCGATCTGCAAATTTGCTTGTGAAGCCTGTTCAACACTGGCGGCAAGAGTGGTAATAACTTCATTGGCAGTAGATGAAAGGTTAAGAGCAGAATCAATAACTTTTCCACCTTGTTCGGTGGCCATTACGGCACTGCTTATTTCTTTTTGAATATCTGCCAGAATGGATCTGATTTGAACTGTGGACTCTTTTGATCGTTCGGCCAGATTCTTAATTTCCTGGGCTACAACCGAAAATCCTTTTCCCTGCTCCCCGGCTTTTGCTGCCTCGATGGATGCATTTACTGCCAACAAATTCGATTGCTCCGACAGGTCGTTAACCGTTGTGGCAATTTCGCCAATGGTATGACTTTTTTCACTCAATTGAATTACAATTGCTGCTATTGATTCCATTTGCTGCTTAATCTTATTCATCCCTTCGATGGTTTCCTGTATTGATTTGTTGCCCTCCAATGAAATCTCTGATATCTTTTGAGCAGACTCTGATACTTCCATGGCTTTCTGGTTTGAAACCTCTGCTGTTTGTTTTACCTCCTCCACGGTTGAAGTGGTTTCGCTAATAGAAGTTGCGGTTTCGGCAGTGGTTGATGCTAATTGAGCTACCATTGTCATTATTTCGCTCGATGATGATGACAGTACATTTACACCTTCTGTTATCTCTTTTATTTGATTGCGCAGGTTTGTTTGCATTATTTTGAATGAGGATGCAAGTGAACCAATTTCATCACTCCGATCAACAACAATTTCCTTTGTTAGGTCGCCATCTGCAAGAAACTCTGATGCTTTTTTGAGTTGGATAATTGGCTTTGTAAACATTTTGGAAAATAATAATGCAACAATGGCTATTATTATGGCTATTATAATGGCGAATACAATTATTTGATTTCTTAAATTGTTGACAACCTCAAAAGCTTCGGATTTATCAATTTCGGCTATAATTATCCATTCAAAATCTGTCCCGAATTTTTCTTTTAATCCAAGACTTGAATAGTAACTTAACACATCAACCCCTCTGTAATCTTCAACAATATTAGTTCCTGATTCATTTTTAAGTCCTGCCTTCACACTTTCTGTTTCTACTTTTTTGACGAGGATCGACGATTTTGTATCGAACCTCGAATCGGAGCGCATAAAATAATCATCGCCCACAAGATAGGTTTCGCCGGTTTCGCCAAGTCCGGTTTTTTCCTGCATAATCTGGTTAATTCGGTTGGTGCTAAACTGTAAGGCTAATACTGCTATTAGTTCGTTTTTTTTGTTAAAAACCGGAGCTCCTATAAATGATGCATTTTCGTTGGATGGTGCGTATAGAGTAAAATCTACCATAGCAGGTTTTTTCTCTTTTACAATCTTTTCCCACAATTTTGCCAAACCACTATTGCGATACTCGCCTGTTGACAGGTTAGTGCCCAAATCATTTTCTTTTGATACCGTGTACATTACATGGCCGTGGTCGGCACAAATAAAAAACATATCATCAAAATTGTACTCTTGCATATACCCCCTAAAGAATGGGTCTATTTTTTTATAAATCTTTTTGTACTTATCCGATTCGCTATAAAATGGCCCGTCAGGTGTTGCACCTCCATCATCGTGATACTCTTTAAGTTTATCGAAAGCATCAATAGTATTTTGAGCTTTCGACAGAACAATTATATCTCTGAATTTTCTCTCTAAAAATGAAGTGATTTGATCACTTTTTAAAATACCAACCGATTGCAATTGGTTAAAAGCAGTATCTTCGAGTGCATTGCCTGCACTATTATTGCTTATAGTTCCAATAATTGCAATAGGAATAATTGATACTGCAAGAAACATCATCGTTAATTTTGCGCCAATACTTTTTAAAAACACATTTTTTTCTTTCATTTTTTAAGCCTCCAAATTATTTATTTATTTTAGTTTTTATTTCCTTATTATTGTTTCAATAAACCATTACTATATGATAACCTGTTCGTTTATAACTATTTTGTCGTTTTGCAAAAGGCCTTTAATATCCAATACGATTAACCTTTTTGTAGAAACACCAACAATATAGTTCTCTTTATCTTCGGTAATTGTACTTAGTTTTTTTTGAAGTGTTTCCAAAAATATTTTTGTGCTTCCAATTATTTCATCTGTAAGAATTCCAAGTTCAATATTATTACAATTTACTATAATAACTTTATTGAGATTTGCTCCCTCTTTTCCCGGAAGATTAAGGAATTTTTTGATATC
>JAOZRY010000667.1 GCA_029939965.1 Bacteroidales bacterium
ATCTGCCTGAACTTGTCGTTCATTTTAGGGATAACCTGAAAGGATTTATTAGTAATCCCAAGTTTTTGAAGGTAAATATTTCCTTCGGTTTTTATAAGGCGTTGCTTTATAACATCGTGCGAAAAGGTTTGTAATAACGGATTGGTAGGTTTGCCGAAAGTAATTTTTGCCTTCCCCTTTTTGCTTATCAATAGCTGAACATCCTGGGTTTTACTATAAAGATTTGCTTGCAGAAAATCTTCATCAAGATGCAACTTAATATTATCTAAAGCCTCCTGAAGATTAAAATTACGGGTAACATCTTTTGTTTGATGCCTGTAAATAAATGAAAGCAACATTTGCTGACGGATCAGAATAGGGCGGATAAAAACGTTTTTTAAATCCGTATTTTTCTGCCTGATTTTTCCGAGTGTAATTTTAACTAAATTACTTGATGTAAAGCCTTCTTCAATAATAACAAGAAAATTGCTGATGGTAGAGTTGTTTGTCATTTTATTAATATTTGTTTTGCAAAATTAACCATTCTCAAATAAAACTACTTTTGCCATATAATTTATTTTTGTAATGAAACTAAAGCCCGTTTACTTTTTAATCTTTCTGCTGTTTCTGTCGCACATTCCATTTCTCACCGCCGACCCCGATCGGTTGGTCGATATACACACACGAGGTGCCTGGACCGATGAAGGACTGTACGCAGCACAAGCACGAAATTTTGTAAATTATGGCACATTCGGAATCACAGAAAATACCACCTTCGTTCGCGGCCCTCTATTTAATTTTATTCAAGTACCGGCATTCTATTTTTTCGGAACCTCGTTGCCAATTGCCAGATTAATAACCGTTGTGATTACTTGTTTTACATTGCTGTGCTTTGGTGCAAATAAAAAACTCGAATTATTTGCAGTATTTCTAACGGTATTATTATTTACACATTTCAGAATTTTCAATTTTTCGCATTACGCCATGGCCGAAATGGTTGCCATATCTTTTGTAATGATCAGCTTTATTTTCCTAAATATGTATTTTGAAAATGGTAAACTCAAATTCCTGTTTTTGTCATCATTAATGATTTTTGGAACGTACTGCTTAAAAAACCAATTTTTTTACCTGATAGTTTTATTGCCAGCGGTGGTATTGTTTTTTAACACCATTCGCTTTTTCAGGCATGAAATTAACGGCAAAAAATTTACAACCGATTTTTTACACATCTCGGGTTTCACCATTGCACTATTTGTTGTATATATAATAATATGGTATCTGCCAAATAAGGAGTTTTACGATTCGGTAATGTTAGAAGCTACTCATAATCGGTTTCAGGTTTGGGGAAAAATAAAATCGACACTGCAATTCAATTACAATTATTACATACATACACTCAAAAACTTAACACTTCTCATTGGCTTTGTTCTTGCACTTTTACTTGGAATCTTCTCACTTTTTTTTAAATCAGGCAATATTAAAAACCACCTCATTATCATTTTCGGGTTTATATGGATTTTAATCGAATCGCATAAGCTTGCTTTTACACACCTGCCACAGAGATACTTATTGGGCATGTACGCAGCTATTGCTTTTTTTTCATCGGCAGTACTTTATCAATATTTTTACCGGAATAATTTTTTCAAATACAGCCTTCCTATAGCTCTTGTTGCAGCATTATTTTTTAATATGGAATTTAATCAGAAGGCGTATAACCGCCGAACCTACGAAATCAAAACTATAACTGATTATCTATATAAATATAACTGGAACGATAAAACTATCGTTGGAGTTTGGGCTCCATCTCTTACCTGGAACACAAAAGCAAAGGTTATTCCGGTATGGAAAAGTTCATTTACAACCGATGAACTTTTCGATACTATAAATCCGGCAATGATTATAACAGAAGCTGATGAGGCTGAAGCCGAACAATTTTACATCAATAACGGAATCGATCTTAAAGCTACATCAGATTCATGTAAACAGTTCGGGCTTTGGCGTTATAATATAGATTTATTTTGGATGTATCCTGATGATTAATTTTGAATATCATTAAGGTCGAAATACTACTGAATAACTTTTATTAAAAGGTTCTACTACCATTTTGGTGACAAACAATGATTCTGTTGTTCTGTTATAAATTTGATTATAATGATGAAATGCGACAAGGAGACAATGCGATAATGCGATAAGGAGACAATGCGACAATGAGATAAGGCGATAATGAGATAATGCGATAATGAGATAATGCGATAAGGCGATAATGCGATAAGGAGACAATGCGATAATGAGATAATGCGATAATGAGATAATGAGATAAGGCGATAAGGCGATAATGCGATAATGCGATAATGAGACAAGCATTATAGCATTGAATCATTTTATCATTAAACCATTATAGCATTGAATCATTAAACCATTGAA
>JAOZRY010000668.1 GCA_029939965.1 Bacteroidales bacterium
AATATGCAATAAAAGATGCTGGCATTGCGACAATATAGTTTACGGTAAGTAAGGAATTCTGATATTTGAAGGTAAATATTTGAAGGTAGATGGTAGATATTAGAAGGTTGTCCTATCATGGCATAGGTTGACAAAAAATGATTGAAGAAAAATAAATGACGGTGCTTCAGTTAAGCTGGATTTACGAGGTTTCAGGAGCTTCAATTTACAAAATGAGAAAACTGATCAACAAACGTTGGGTTTTTATTAGGCATAATGCCATGAAAATAGAGATAAAAAAAACCGTTGTTTTGTAAAACAAAACTACGGCATATCACATTTTCGCGGGTCAGTTTATTCCTTGGAAGGTTGCTCCCCAGCAGAGCCTTCCTCCGCTTGAACTGACGATACAAAGTTGACACATGTCAACCTATTTAACAAATTGATTTATAAACATGTCAACTAAAAGTTGAGATAATACTGTCAACCAAAATCATGATAGGACACTACCCAACCTGCAACCTGTAACCCGAAACCCTATTCAACCACCCCTCCGTTTCTACGTATATAAATACCTTTTAATATTCTTTTTGGGAGTTTTTGCAAATTCCTCATCTACAATTTCGATATCCGAAATTTGTTCGTAACGGGGCAAGCCAAGATTGAGTTCTTTGAGCATCTTCTTCATTTTTTTATCTATATCCTGAAAATCCTGGTTATTACATTCCATGGTTTCACGATCGGGATAAATCATGGCAACGAGTTTATGGTTCGTCATTTTTACAACGCACTCCTGCACACATGGTAAGTTTGAGATTTTGGCTTCCAGTTCTTCGGGAAAAATATTTTGCCCCGAAGGGCTAAGCATCATATTCTTACTTCTGCCTTTAATAAAAACATAACCATCCTTATCGAGGTAGCCTAAGTCTCCGGTTTTAAGCCAACCGTCTTTGGTAAAACTTTCGTTGGTAGCCTCATCATTTTTGTAATATCCCAGCATCAGGTTTTCGCCTTTCACCTGTATTTCACCAATATTATCGTTGGGGCTACCCTTTTCTTTTTTAATTCTTATTTGCATTCTGTCAACCACTTTCCCGGCAGAGCGAAATTTTGCCACATCCCATGCCACATAACTAATCAATGGCCCGCACTCCGTCATTCCATATCCAACAGTATATCGGAATCCGATTTTTCTAAAAAAAGCTTCTACATCCTCGCTCAATGGTGCGCCACCAATCACAATTTCATGAAAACGTTCTCCAAAAGTTTCCGTTAGTGCTTTTTTTACTTTCCCTTCTATTATTCCTGAAACGAATGGTGTTTTGAGCAAAACCTTCATTATAGGTTTGTCTATCTTTGGCAAAATCCTTTTCCTGTAAATTTTTTCGATAACTAACGGTACAGATAAAATAAGCTGTGGCCTGATTTCACCAAATGCTTTGGTAACAATTGCCGGTGAAGGGATTTTTGTTAAAAAGTTGATATGACAACCTAAAGTAAAAGGAAAGATAAACTCGAACAATAATCCAAATACATGTGCCAGTGGCAAAAATGAAACAATGGTGTTGCCCGGTTCTAAACTCATATAGTCTTGTGCAAAAACGATGTTCGACCAAATACTTCGTTGCGGTAACATTACTCCTTTCGTAAATCCGGAGGTACCGCTGGTGTACGATATCATGCAAAGATCTTCTTTGTAACCGGCATCAAATTTAATATCCTTTGCGCTGAGTTCTGTTTCAGAATCGATCTCATGGGCTTTATTTAGAGCCTTTTGTATTTTATCATTTTTATCATACAACAAACCAAAATCTTTCAAATCCAATATGCCAGGCAACTTTTTTATATGACCCGGGTCGATCCGGTTGAAAATTGGTTTGGAAATTAGCAGGAGTTTCGATTCGGAATGGTTGATAATGTGATGAATGTTTTCGGTTGAAAAGTCGGGTAATATGGGCACAACCACGGCACCGTATGTAATAATTCCTAAGTACGACATACTCCAGTCGGAAGAATTACTTCCCAGCAGAGCAATTTTATCACCCTTCGAAATTTTTGCTGCCTTAAAAAACGAGTGTAAAAAATTAATCCTTTCGGCTACTTGTTTGTAGGTAAAGGTTTTTCCTCCAAAATCAGAGAAAGCTGCCAGTAACCAGTTTTTTTGTATTGCGTTAGAAAAGAGTTCGTTAAGTTTGCTTTTTTGCTTTTTCATAGTTTAAAATTATTTTTGTAATAATGACTTGTGATTCGGTTACAAGAAACTGTGCAAATTACTACATTCAGTAATTGAACGCAATATAGCAACATTTGAATAAACCAAAGTTTTTGGGTGATGCTTGTTAGGCTCTTTTAGCCTTTGAGTTTTACTACCATTTTAGTGGTAAATAATGATTCTGTTAATAAGTTTGTTTATAATGATGAA
>JAOZRY010000669.1 GCA_029939965.1 Bacteroidales bacterium
GTGCAGGCTGCATTTCACCATCACCGGAAGCGGGATTGGCTACGGATATTCATTAGCTTTTTAATATTTCTAAAAGTTTATCCGGGTCTTGCCTGTTATCCCAAAAACTCAAAATGAATATCCGATTCTCAGCCACACGATAAAAAATGCTATAATCGCCTTTTGCAAAAACCATTGTATCACCATAATTGGTAGGCTTTCCAATGTAATGATACGCTTTGATAATAAGAATTCTCTCACGGATCCAGCCTGATATTTTCCGGCTAAAATTTTTATTGCCATTTCGTTTTTCCCAGTATTCCAAAACCTGCCTTCTTTGAAAACGGGCTGTTTTGTTCAGGTTACTTGTTTAGCCATAAGTCTTCTTCCTGGTTTACATCTTCATCAGATACTAACCTGTTGTACTTTATATCTTCTTCACCTGCCTGAAGTACCTGACGCTGTTGATCGGAAACTTTATAAACATCATCTTTATGCACACTTTGCCCCAACAATGTATCGATGGCAAGAAGCAAATCCTGATTGTTTAACAAAAGAATTTTATCAATTATTCCTTGTTGTATTTGTTCTATTGTCATTTTTCTAAAACTTTAATTGTACAAAGTTAGTCAAATTCATACTCCTTAAAATATTGCCACAGGTTTCCCTGATTTGCACAGATTATAATTGGTTGGAAACAAAAGGTATGGGCTGGATTTTACTATCCCCAATGGTGGTGGCTAAGGATATTTATTGGTGGTTTTTATTAAAATTCAATCAATTTCAAATGGATTTATAATTGTTAATCCTTTGATGTTTTTAAAATCTTTAACATTACGAGTAACTAAATCTAAGTTGAATAGTAATGCAGTGGCTGCAATAATGGCATCAGGTAATTTAATACGGTGTTCTTTTCATATTTCGGCTGTCTGGTATTTTACAGGGCTTTCTATTTCAATTACCTTACAGTCGCTTATAAAGCCTTGCAATATTTGCATATCTTTCTCCGAATCTGTTTTCCAACAAAGAAGTTCAATCTCTGTAATGGCTGAAATAACAGGAATGGATACCAACAGTAAATCATCTATATATTTTTCTGCCTTAGGCGGAAATTGCTGTTGAAGATAATAGATTGCGGTATTTGTATCCCAAAGATATTTTATTCCCATGAGTCGCGAAGTTCATTTAATTGCTCATCAATTTCGCTGAGAGGTTGCCTCACCATTGCACCCTTATATTTTGAAAATAATTTATTTTCAGTCATAGTCTCACCAACTTGTTTTCGTACTCTGATGAGTTTCAATAATTCTAAATCTTTGAGTAGCATAATTGCTCTTTCATTTATTATATCTACTGTATAAGTTTGCATAATACTTTTTTTTTCAAAGATACAATTTGTTTAATACTTAATCAGTGTATTCTTCTATAATTTATTTCTAACAAACCGCCCAACTTGCTTGACGGTCGCTTTCTGCATGAAACACAATTTATTATTACAAATACACCTTGTCCGCACACTCATCCAAATAAAATGATCTTGTAGCCAATTTGTTTTTTCAGTCATTGGTTTAAAATTAGCCACAGATTACCCTGATTTGCACAGATTAAAATTGGTTGGAAACAAAAGGTGCAGAGCACCGCTAATATTTATAGAACAAAAATCATTAGAATTAATACTTGGTGCAGAGCACCGAAATATTAAAGCCAGAGAAAAAATTCCGGTGTTCAGCATTTGTTACATAATGGCATCAATTTTTTTTCGTAATCCTATTCATCAATTTTTTCCAATTGTGCTTCAATAAACTTTTGAAGTTCTTCTTCGCCTGGTAGTTGTAGCTTATATTCGCTTATCAACATATTTTCTTTATCAGCAAGCGCATAATGTACCATTTGGGGCTTGCTTTTGGTACAAAGCAAAATGCCAACAGGAGGATTGTCGTTCGGCTGTTTTACCTTTTCCTTGTAATATTGCAGATAAACATTAAGCTGTCCAATATTCTCATGATTGAATGCTTCTGATTTTAAATCAATCAAAACATGACATTTTAATATGCGGTGATAAAATACGAGGTCGATATAAAAATATTCATCATCAATTAAAATACGTTTTTGCCGGGCTTCAAAACAAAAACCATATCCCAATTCCATCAGAAACTGTTGCAGGTTATCCATCAGGGCTTTTTCCAATTGGCTCTCTTCAAGGGTTTCATTTATTGGTAAATCCAAAAACTCGAAAACCATTGGGTTCCTAAGTGTTGACATCATGTTATCGTTTTCAGCATTCTGGTTGGCAAGCCAACTCAACCTTTCTTTGTTACGTGATAAACCCGAACGTTCAAAGTAAAGTGAATTTATCTGGCGTCTAAGTTCCCTGAACGACCAAACCCCATTAATCGCCTCAACAATGTAAAATGCCC
>JAOZRY010000670.1 GCA_029939965.1 Bacteroidales bacterium
TGTTCATTCTGATACAACAAAATCAGGCACAGTATGTAACTACAAAAGTAAAAAGCAAACATCAACAATATACTGATAGTTTAAAAAATGTGGAGTACAATTATGTATTCCCTATTCTTGGGCAGGGCGCTTACAAACAAGGCTTTGACATACCCTACCCAATGGGTGTAATGACCAATTTCATTTGGATGGATCAGGGTATTGTTATCGACAATCTGCAACTTGGATTGCAAACAGACAGCATAGACATTCCAATGACACCCGTTGATTTTATTAAATTTGGTGAAAACACAAACACATCCTATTCATTCAGTGTAAGGCCTGATGTTTGGATTTTACCATTTTTAAATGTGTATGGGTTGTTTGGGTATGGCCATTCCCATACCGAAGTAAATCTTGTTGCACCTGTTGCTCTAAAGTCGGTTGTTGATCAAAATGTTACTACTATGGGGATTGGAATTATGGGTGCAGGTGGCATTGGCCCTGTGTGGTTTTCGGTTGATGCCAACTTTACATGGAACAAACCAGAACTACTGGATAAAGCTACCCGGGTAAATGTGTTAGGATTGCGGTTCGGACATACATTTGTAAATAAAAACAGATCCGATCGTAATATTGCCTTCTGGGCAGGTGGGATGCGGTTGCAGATGTCAACAAAAACAGCTGGGGCTATAAAAATGATTGATGCTTTGCCACAAGAAACCTGGGATAAAAGAGATGAGATTGTTAATGATTACAATGTTTGGTATGATGATTTAACCCCGGCAAAGCAATTATTAGTTGATGCAACTACTGTACCTGATATAATTGACAGATTAGATGCTGCCGATGGAGATGCAGTAATTTCTTATGGAATGGACAAGCAAACAAAAGAATTGTGGAACGGGGTTATTGGCATGCAATATCAGCTAAATAAACGCTGGCAGTTCCGTGGCGAAGGTGGCATAATTGGGGATAGAAAATCATTTTTAGTTTCAGTTAATTATAGGTTTCTTGGCTTTCGTACAAAAGCTAATTAGCGTCTGTTTCTAAACCTATTATTTTGTTTCCAGAATTAAAAAGAAACTCAAAATCCTAAACTCACCCCAAAAGCTTTCGGGATTCCCCTGCAGAGGAATGGAGAAGTTTTAGTAGGTCTGTGAAAGTGGGAGTTAGATGTTTGACACAATAACATGCAGTTAAATAATTACAAATAATCAATTGTTAAAAGTTTAAATAGCTTTTGAAGAAAACTACAATCTATATTATTCTTTTTGTTGTTTCGGTAACCTTCACCCTAAAAAAAGGCACTGCCCAAAAAACAGATACTATTATTCATATTAATGGCAATGTACTTACCGGGGAATTAAAAAAACTGGTTTATGGTGTTGCTTCCTGGAAAATGGACGGTATGGGAACCATTAGCCTCGAAGAGGTGAAAATCAACACCATTCGATCAAACAAAATATTTGAGATTAAACTAAAAAACGGCTCCATCTATTTTGGCTCTTTCGACACATCAGCATATCATCGAAGAGTAAATCTTTTGTTAGGCAAAAGAAAAGAGTTGGTTAACATTGATGATATCGTAGAAATTTATCCCATCAGAAGAAACTTTTGGATGCGCTCCAGTGGAAATTTTAGCCTCGGTGCTAATTTTGCCAAGGGCAGTAATGTTGGAACAATCAACTTTTCGGGCAACCTGAATTATAGAAAAGAAAAGACATCTTTTGAATTTGCGTGGGATGATAACAATACTTTCCAGGGTGATACAATTAGCTCCACAAAAGCAGATGCTTCATTTGCGTGGCAACGATTGATGAAAAACAAATGGTCAACCCAGATATCTGTTGGTGGAAGTCAAAATTCTGAATTGGGAACAAAACTCAGGATTGCCATTAATATGACCGGGCTAAGGGATATCTCATACACCAATTGGAACAGGTTATATGCAGGGGCAGGTATAAGTGTTACCCGTGAAACCCCGTATGATGATTCCGGCATAACCGAAGACCTCGCAGGATTATTCCAGGTGGTTTGGAAAGTATATAAATACACAATCCCAAAAGTATGGATAGACGCCAATATTAGTTTCATACCATATATTACCGGTGGCTCAAGGTACAGGGCGATTATTAATTTGAGCCCTAAGGTTAGTTTAATAAATGATGATTTCAAGATCGGTTTCAAGTTTTATTATAACTATGATAGCAAACCAGCATCAGAAACAGCATCAACAAATGATTTTGGTATCAATCTGGAACTAACATATTCATTTCACTAATATCATTTAGTGTCCGTCTCTAATGTCCCCTAACTTCGTTATGCTTGTGCTGAAAACAAACATTTACAAAAGTAAACTTATTGTTATTCAGCACTTCGCAAGCCTCGTTAGAGAACATTATAGATCAGACAC
>JAOZRY010000671.1 GCA_029939965.1 Bacteroidales bacterium
CAAAAAACCAGCCGGCATGAAACAACTACAAACGAAAAGCCCGTAGCCGCCCAAAAAAAATAACTTCATAATATGATGGGAGATGTTTGAAATTAGAGAAATTAGAATTTAGATGATAGATGTTAGAAATTCATTGTTGGGGTTTATTTAGAGCAATTTGAGAAATTAGAAATTTCATAAATCGATCTTTCTCAATCTCTTTTCAGGCTTGTCTGAATTAGTAAAATGAAATTGACTAACAATCTAAAATATTTCCTTAACTTCGTTTAAATATTTTAATCATGGAGATTAATAAAATACTCCTTCAATACTGGGGCTATAGTTCTTTTAGGCCCATGCAGGAAGAAATTATCCAATCGGTATTGCAAGGAAACGACACATTGGCCTTAATGCCAACCGGAGGTGGTAAATCCATTTGCTATCAGGTTCCTGCTATGGTTAATGATGGGGTTTGTATTGTTGTGTCGCCTCTCATCGCCTTAATGAAAGATCAGGTAGATAGCTTGAAGAGGAAGCACATTAAAGCTTTTGCAATATATTCAGGAATGCATTTTAATGAGATTGAGCTTGCTCTGAATAATGTTATGTATGGCGATGCTAAATTATTGTATGTTTCTCCCGAACGACTTGCAACGCCTCATTTCAGAGAGGTTTTGCAACACATAAATGTAAATCTGATTGCTATTGACGAAGCACATTGTATTTCGCAGTGGGGCTATGATTTCAGACCACCATACCTTAAAATTGCCGAAATCCGTGCTATCCTCCCTGATGTTCCTGTTCTGGCTGTTACGGCATCAGCAACACCTGACGTGGTTGATGATATACAGGAAAAGCTTGGTTTTAAAGAGAAGAATATTATTCGGCAAAGTTTTGAACGCGATAACCTTGCTTATGTGGTTCTGCACGAAGAAAACAAAAATGGCAGGGTAATTAATATGTTTAAGAAAGTTCAGGGTTCAGCTATTGTTTATGCCGGAACGCGGCGACGAACTTATGAATTTGCAAGATTGCTCAACAAAAATGGTATTTCTGCTGATTATTATCATGCTGGTTTGGATAACAAAGATCGTGAGGTAAAACAAAGAAAATGGATGTCGGGGGAGTGTAGAGTAATGGTGGCAACCAATGCTTTTGGTATGGGCATCGATAAACCGGATGTGAGGTTAGTGGTTCACATTGATTTGCCCGGAAGTATTGAAGCCTATTTTCAGGAAGCAGGCAGGGGTGGTCGCGATCAGAAAAAAGCATGGGCGGCAATCCTTTATCAGGATGCAGATTTGCTGGACGCAGATAAGCAGTTTGAAAACAGCTTTCCAATGGCGGATGTGATTCGAAATGTTTATCAGGCTCTCGGTAATTATTTGAAACTTGCTCTGGGTAGTGGCAAAAATACAAGTTACGATTTTGATGTTGCGGACTTTGCTCGTCAATATAACTTTGAAACTGTGGTAGCCTACAATGCCCTTAAATTTTTAGAGAAAGAAGGCTATCTGATTTTATCAGAAGGCATCCATTTTCCGGCAAAAGTTCATGTAAAACTTCAGGGCGAAGATTTGTACCGTTTCAGGGTGGAACATCCAAAGCTGGATGGTTTTGTAAAACTGATTTTACGAATGTACACAGGCTTGTTTAGCCAATATGTTAAAATTAATCTCAAAGAATTGGCCAACAAATCAAATCTTACTGTTGATAAGACTACTAATTTGCTCCAGCAATTAAATCAGTACGAGGTGGTTACATTTATTCCACCCAAGAGCAAACCACAGATTATTTTAACAATCGAAAGGTTGGATGCAAAGAATTTATACATATCAAAAGAAAACTACACAACACGCAAAAAAACAGCACTAAACAGGCTCGATACGTTAAAGGATTACCTTACCACAAAACGAATCTGCCGAAGTCTCTTTCTTCTTTCGTATTTTGGTGAAACAGGAAAACGCAGATGTGGGCAGTGCGATGTATGTATCGAACGAAACAAAGCCCGATTAAGTAAACTGGAGTTCGACAGTATCCTGAATCAAATAAAACCTCTGCTTAAGCAAAGTTCGTATAGCCCGGATGCGTTGCTTGCTCAGGTAAAAAACACCAGCTCCGAAAAAACCCGGCGTGTTTTGGAATGGTTGTTAGACAATGATAAAATTTATTACACTTCCGAAAAGAAACTTCTTTGGAAGATTTAATTTTTCTGCCTTTTACAAATTGCTGAATTCAATTACCCTGTCAAAAGGATATTAGTTCTACTACCATTCTAATGGTAAACAATGATTCTGTTGTTCTGGTAATAAGTTTGTTTTTAATGATGAAATGCGAAAAGGAGACAAGGAGGGAATGCGATAAGGCGATAAGGAGACAATGCGAAAAGGAGACAATGCGATAAGGAGGGAATCAT
>JAOZRY010000672.1 GCA_029939965.1 Bacteroidales bacterium
TTTATAATCTTTGCATTAAAGATATCAATGGTTTGAATTATTTCAGTTCTGTTTTTACTTGTTGCAGCAACACTTATCAGAGCCATTTCTCTTTTAACAGCATCATCATAAGTCATGTCCCGAAGCTTGATCACATCAATCAAGCGCTCTAACTGCTTCATTACGTCTTTAATTGTTTTTTGTGTTGCAATGGTCTTGATTGTAATTCTGGAAATTTCAGGGTCATGGGTTGGCGCACCGCAAATGCTTTGGATATTATAGCCCCGTCCTGAAAAAAGACCTGTGACTCTTGCCGTTACAGCAGGTTTGTTTGCAACAAGCATTGTTAATATGTATGGTTGCTCTTTCATAAAAACCTCAATTTAAGTTTATTTGTATATAGATTTTTTAATCTCTGTCTATATAGGGACCTAAAACCATATCTTTGTAGCCCTGCCCTGTAGGTATTCGGGGATAAAGGATTTCATTATTATCACAAACTACTTCTAAAAAAGACGGCCCGGAGGCTGCCATTAATTTTTCCAGACCTGGCTGCAGTTGATCTCTATCCTGAACCCGGGCATGAAATAGAAAACCCAGTTCCTGTGCTATCTTAGAAAAATTAACCTCTGTCTCTTTTTGAGTAGCCACATGTTTGCCTTTGTAAAGAAAATCCTGAATATTTCTTACCATGCCGTCTCCATGGTTGTTTAACATCAAAACTTTTATTGGCAGCTGATATCTGCCAATGGTAAAAAGTTCACCAAGATTCATAAGCAGGCTGCCGTCTCCATCAATGGCAAGAATTGCAGAGTTGGGATTGGCATGATATGCTCCAATTGCAGCAGGAAGGGCAAAACCCATGGGGCCAAAGCCTCCCGGGGTTAAAAATGATTTAGGTGACGGTGTTGTAAGGTATTGAGCAGCGAGCATCTGATGGTTGCCAACTCCTGTAGTTATTTTTGTGTCCTTTGTAATATGGTGCGACAATAATTCCATTACTTCCGCCTGCTGGATATGAGCAGCAGTTCTGTTAAAATCTAAAGGATATTTTTCCTTTAAACATTGCGTTTGTTCCTGCCACGGGCTGATATTTAATTGAATATCTTTTTTTTCAGCATAATTGAGCAGATCATCTAAAGCTGTCTCTGCATTGCCTATAAATGAAAATTTTGGATCACGGGAGAATCGAACTTCCTGCACCTTTTCAGGATTGATATCAAAATAGGCAATATCAGCCTTGAATCCAAACTCCCCGACTTTTTGACTGACTCTATCATCCCACCTAACGCCAAAAGCAACAAATAAATCTGTCTCCTGTATTGCTTTGTTTGCACAGGGAACTCCGAACATGCCAAGCATGCCCAGAGACCAGGGAGCAGTTTCATCAAGAATACCTTTACCCATGAGGCTGTTAATTGAAGGTACTGCAAAACGTCTGTTAAAAGCTCGTATTCGATTACTGGCAGCCTGGGAATTAAGGCCCCCACCAATATAGAGAAGTGGTTTGGTAGATTTTTGTAACAGATCATAAAATTGCCGGCATTGATTATTACTTAGATGTCTCTCTTCATCATATTTACGACGAAATCTATCCGGATCAAGGGCATGATATTCAGAATTTGCTATTTGAATGTCATAAGGGAAATCAATAACTACAGGGCCGGGCTTTCCTGATTTGGCAAAATAGTATGCATCTTTAACAACTTCTTCCACACTTTGCAGCTCAGTGACCAGTATGACCTTTTTGGCGGCATTTGCAAAAACACTCTCAACATTAATATGTTGAAATTCATCTGTCCCCATTTTTGTTCTGGCTACCTGTCCTGCAAAAATCAGCATGGGGATGGAGTCGGCATATGCATCTGCAACAGCAGTCAAAGTGTTTGTGATGGCAGGCCCGGAAGTGACTACTGCAATACCTGGATCATCTCCAGATCTTGAAAATCCGCCAGCAGCAAACGCACATGACTGTTCATTTGCACTGACCGTTATTTCTATGGAACTTTCACCTATTGCATGAAATACAGGCAAAATTGTAGCACCTGAAAAACCAAAAATCTGTCTTACACCCAAATCAATCAGGCTTTGAGTTAAAATTTGTGCATTATTCATTTTAAAACCTTTTTATAACTACATTTGAGAGATACTTAATAATCTGCAAAAAGATTATTTTGTCTCCTGATATTGTTTATCATAACAGCATTAACACATATTCTCATGCCATACAAATAAGTTTTCGATAAAGCAGAAAATAGTCTGACGATCATATAATCTATCTAATAAAAATTGACAGATTTTTAACGGTATAAAAGAACACGATCAACAAAAAGCTGTTGATAACATGCAAAAGCATATCAGAGACATTAACAACTCTCTAAAAAAATATTACCAAAATAAAAACAGGT
>JAOZRY010000673.1 GCA_029939965.1 Bacteroidales bacterium
ATGATGTGGCAAAGAAAAATGCACTTTTAACTATTGATGATTTAACCCAGCGATCACCCATAATTGCGGATGCTGTAAACAATGAAAAATTACAAATAGTTGCAGCATATTATCATTTGGAAACAGGTTTGGTTGAGTTTATGAAATAAGCATTCATTTCAATTTATGATTTTCGATACCTTTGTAGGGTGCATTTGATGGAACACTTAAATAACTCGAATAGCAAATTATGAAAAATAAATATGTTGATTTTGTGTCTGATGAGTATTTCCTTAATTGTATTGATAATCTTTATAATTCATATTTGAAAGCGAAGGCAAATATCAGTAAAAAGAAATTCTACAACAATAAGATTGATGCAATAAAGCTGACTTTTGATTCGAAGTTTAATAAAATTGACGAAGAAAGCATTATAGAGTCTGAAATTTTACGACAAATTGACAAATCCATAAATAATTCTATTGGTACTTTTCACGAACAAATCCTGGGTGGCATAAATGGATATGAAATGGGTAAGTTGAGTGGCTTTGATATTAAAGCAAATGACGACACTTTATTTGCTGACATTAAAAATAAACATAATACAATGAATAGTAGTGCAGCAGAGAGTTTGTTTCAAAAATTAGCGAGGTATGCAGATACATATAAACGGGCAAAATGCTATTGGGTTCAGATTTTAGCAAAAAGCAGTTTCAATATAAAGTGGATGGGCGAAATAAATGGAAAGGAATACAGTCATAGCAGGGTATATAAAATTTCGGGCGACCGGTTTTATGCTCTTGTTACCGGGCAGGAGTTTGCCTTCTACAAACTTTATAAGGCTCTGCCAATAGCAATTTCAGATTTTTTACAAACAATTGAAGAGTCTAAATCCATAAATGAGAACTCTGCACTTTCGGAAATAAAAAATGAAGTAATCGATACAAAAAGGTCATTATTTGATCAAATTACATTTGAAAATTACAGCTACTATTTGGGTTTTGATAAACTGTAATATTGGTTTAAGAAATTAACAATCGAATAACCAACCTCTTGTCCTAAGTTTACCGGAACCGCATTGCCAATCTGTTTGTATTGTTGAGCTACCGAACCCATGAACTTCCATTCGTCTGAAAAAGTTTGAATCCGGGCATATTCTCTAACAGTAAAAGGACGTGTTTCATCAGGATGACACCTCTCGGTTTGTTTTTGTGCAGGGCTGCAAGTAAGTGTTAAACAAGGCTCATCCCATCCAATCCTGCGAGCCATCCCGGTTTTACCTCCTCCTAAATAAAAACTACCCCCCATATATTCTTTTTGTAAATCTATGGGTAAATTTCTCCAATATCCTTTTTGTGGTATCAAATTCAGAATTTCTTTTTTGTGTTTTGGGTATTTAGCACCTTCTGATTTTGGCACGTCTGTTTCAAATAATTCTCCTTTTTTCAAGGCATCAGCTAAAGTATAAATCTTGTTGTGTGGTTTTGGATACGCAAATTCAATTTTAATATCTTTTCGAATACCAACTAATATTAATCGTTCTCTTTTTTGTGGAACTCTATAATTTATTGCTTTAAGAACCTGAAAGGGAGCAACTTTGTAACCTATTTCATCAAGAATAGAAATCATACCTTGTAATGTTTTCCCTTTTTCATGACTTAATAATCCCCGAACATTTTCCCCAATACAGATTAATGGGTTTACCTCCTGAACAGCTCTTGCAAATTCATAAAACAGTGTGCCACGGGCATCGTTAAAACCTAATTTTTTTCCGGCATAACTAAATGCCTGACATGGAAAACCACCGGTAACAACATCAACTTTATTACAGTATTCAGAAAAATCAAAATTTATTATGTTACCTTCCAATACATTCCAATTTGGTCGGTTTTTTCGTAATGTTTGGCAAGCCCATTTATCAATTTCATTAAGGGCAATACATTTTAATCCGGCCTTTTCCATTCCAACTGCCAAACCTCCTGCTCCTGCAAAAAGTTCCAGAACTGAATATTCATTTTCCGGTTCAATATAGTTGGAAACTTCGTCCTCAGTTACTTCATCAAATAAACTCCCAAATAATGCCTGAACATCATCTCTTTTGTAAACCCTGTAGTTTGACACCGGCTCTCTAACAGCATTCAATATTCCTTCCTTGTCCCAACGCCTAAGAGTTTCTTTACTTTTACCAATCATTTCAGACGTTTCTGATAGAGACAAATATTTTTTCATAACCATGTTGTTTAACCTTACACAATGGTTACAAAAGTATAAAGATATTTGTACCTGCAAAAAAAACAAACCGATTTCGTTAATGAGTAAGAATTTCAATTGTTATTCCGGCGGTTAAATTTCTTTCGATACCTTTGTAGGGTGCATTTTATTAAGCACCTAAAAATGGTGTTTTACG
>JAOZRY010000674.1 GCA_029939965.1 Bacteroidales bacterium
TTCGATTAATTTGCGCTACCAATATGCCATTGTACCAAATGGTTAAAGAAAATAAATTCAGGCAGGATTTGCTCTATCGTATCAATACTGTTGAGATATCGGTACCACCACTTCGCGATAAGGTGGAGGATATTCCCTCGCTGGTTGACCATTTCCTGCAGATATACTGCAAAAAATACAAGCTTATAAATAAACGTGTCAATGCTTCAACTTTGAAACGCCTCGAAAAGCATCACTGGCCCGGAAACATCAGAGAATTGCAACATGCCGTTGAACGAGCGGTGATTATGAGCGAATCGAACATCCTGCAACCTCACGATTTCTTCTTGTCTCAAATGGACGAAACAGGTGAAGGCAGCTCCTCGGAAACTTTTAACCTGGAAGAAACCGAAAGAATGCTCATAAGAAAAGTTATTGACAAATATGGTGGAAACATAAGCAAAGCTGCCAAAGAGTTGGGTCTTACCCGTGCTTCACTTTACCGAAGAATTGAAAAGTATGGTCTTTAAAAGCTTCAGATTACAGGTTGTTATCAGAGTAATGATTTTAATTGCATCGGTATTGCTTTTGGTATATTTAATTTACAATACCCATTATTCTGTATCAGCTTTTATTCTGAGTTTGTTGATTTTTTACCAGATTTATGCTCTGGTATTGTATGTGGAGCAAACAAATAAAAAGCTTTCCGGTTTCCTAAACAGTATAAAACATGCAGATTTTTCATGCTCATTTTCAGAAAAAGGTCTTGGGAAAAGTTTCGAGGAGCTTAATAATGCTTTTAATGAAGTAATTGATGAATTTAGAAAATACCGCTCAGAGAAGGAGGAACACCTAAATTATTTACTCACCGTAATACAGCATATATCAATTGGAATAATCGCTTTTACAGGTGATGGAAAAATAGACCAATACAACCAATCGATTACAAAACTTTTTAAAATAAAATATTTTAAAAATATCTACGATCTGGATGCCATTTCGGATGGTCTGGCAGAAAAGTTATTGAACCTTAGAGCAGGAGAAAATATCCTAATCAAGGTTTTTGTTGATGATGAACTATTGCAATTGGCCGTACACGCTACTCAGTTTAGGATGCGAGGTGAACAATATACCCTGATTTCGTTTCAGAACATCCATAATGAACTCGAAGAAAAAGAGATCGAGTCATGGCAAAAACTCATCAGGGTACTTACACACGAGATTATGAATTCCATTACTCCAATTTCTTCGCTGGCCAGTACAGTAAGAGGAATGCTTTTGGATGAAAGCATAGAGGGAAATGTAAAAATGCATGTTTTGGATGCGGAGGATGTGGAGAGTGTTCAAAGTGCGCTCAGTACTGTCGAAAAAAGAAGCCAGGGATTGCTCAATTTTGTGGAGATATACAGAAATCTAACCCGTATTCCCAAACCAAATTTTAGATATTTCCGGGTTTCCCAGTTATTCGAAAATGCCGAACAACTTCTTGGAACAAAAATGGATGGCTACAAAATCCAGTTTGATTATATTATTAAACCTACTGAATTAATGGTTACTGCCGACCCTGATTTAATTGACCAGGTTATTATTAATCTTTTGCTCAACGCTATTGATGCGGTGAGCAATAAAGATGATGCAAAGATTAAAATGACGGCGAGAGAGATTAATGGCAGGGTTAAAATAGAGGTTAAGGATAATGGGCACGGCATAAAGCCGGATATTATGGATAAGATATTTATGCCGTTTTTCACTTCCAAAAAGCATGGATCCGGTATCGGGCTTAGTCTGTCGCGTCAAATCATGCACCTGCACAAAAGCAGCATTTCGGTTAGATCAAAACCTGGAGAGGGCACCGCATTTATACTCACTTTTTAGGCAAATAATTATACGTAAAGCTTACTTGCACACCCCAACAATACCAAAGCTCTATCATTTTCGTCCCCCAATATCTTCAAAAAAAAATCATCACCCGATCCGAATACTTTTTTTCCAATTCTATCTTATTTTCCTGCCTGCTCTAATCACTAAAAAAAACGCTATTGAGTGTCATTTTCCGTCAGAATCGTAGCTAAAACAATAATTCAAAACTACTTGTAATCGGAAAATAAGGGTGCATGATTTTTCAAATTTAAAGTTTCGGGTTACGAGTTTCGAGGACAGCAATTGTTTTGGGCATAACCCACAACTTGCAACCCGCAACAAAAATTCAACATACAAATTGCGATTTAAAATTGAGAGAATTGCAAATTTACTGAGTTCTGAAAATTTATTTATTGTTGTACCAAATCTGCCCTGGACTGCTTCGGCAAGAGCTATCTATAGTTCTTAAAGGCATGGTATTTTAATAACTAATTAGTGTTTGTCCATAATGTCCGATTTCTTCGTTACGCTCGTCTTTAAACCC
>JAOZRY010000675.1 GCA_029939965.1 Bacteroidales bacterium
TGTGGTTTCAATCATAAATCGTAAATCATAAATCGTAAATCATAAATCGTAAATCGTAAATTGAATCAGGCTCTTATTTCCAATATTTGTTTTATTTGGCGAAATATTACATGACTTAATAAAGATTATCAACCAATCTCATTCAATCTACCATCAATCTTTTTAAATCTCTTTTCCGGCTCGTCCGGGTTAGGTTTCAGAAAACCAAAAACAAATATATCGGAAGGAATTATTCTATCTTTGATTTTTTTTAGTAAAAAAAATTATGAATAACTCAAGCAAGTTTAAGCTGTATTTGCATCCTGAAGTTTTTACCGCAAGTAAAGATTTAAAAGACATATCATTTAATGGCTTTTCGATGCCATATTTTAAAAGAGTGATTAAATCAGTAGCTAAAAATACTAAGCAATTTTCTTCACTATCGTTACGCCGTGCCGATTTCGATGATTTTAAAACGGTACACACAAATGATTATATAGAAAAAATAAAACTAATGGCAATAGATAAATTGCCAAAGGAAGAAATGCCACGACTTTCTGTAGAAAATACCGGTCTTGAATATTTCATTCCGGCTTATGAATATTCATTGGGCGGATTATATCAAGCTTACGATGAAATGAAAGCCGGAATAATAAAACGGTCTTTTAACGCATTTATCGCCGGACACCATGCCTATGCAGATTGGGGGCACGGATACTGTATGGTGAATACTTTATGTGCATCGTTTGCTTATGCTCAAAAAATTGGATTTAGAAAAATTGTTATACTCGATTGGGATTTTCATCATGGCGATGGTTCTCAATCTGTTTTAGCAAATAATCCTGATGTTTATTATATTAGCATACATAACGGGTTTGATCTGTATATGTCGGGCCAAAAAGTGTTAGAGGCAGGAACTGTTGAGGTTGCCGAAATGCTTGGGCATCAGAATATCCCTTTGGCAGATTACGATTTGGACGATGCTTTTATAAATGAATGTGGACTAAAACCACCATTTTTCAGAGCCCACGAATCGCATGCATTAGTTAAGCATGCAATCGATAATTTGCCTTTTAAGCCAGATTTATTTATTATTTTTTGTGGTATCGATTCTCATATCGAAGATTGTGGTGAGTTTGTTACAAATTGGCATGATGACGATTACGATGAGTTGACTAAAATGGTAATTGATAAAACAGAAGAATTTGCTTGCCCATTAGTTTCTGTAAATGGTGGTGGATATACATTTGAAACGGCTGTGAGAGCTTATACAAAGCATATAAACCTACTCAGTAATTATTGTCTCTAAGTGGTGTCCGTCTCTAATGTCCCCTAACTTCGTTATGCTTGTGCTGAAAACAAGCATTTACAAAAGTAAACACCTGGATTTAAAGACTTCACAAACCTCGAACTCGAACATTCTGATCCAAACACCAACTTTATGGACGGACACTAAGTAGTGTGCGCCAGAAAACCTCATATTTTGTTTTAAACCTTAGAAGAAGTAACCAATTATCCACCTCAACCTAATTACCTTATTATATGGCTGAGAATAAAGTAATAAGGTTTTGGAGTGGTGGTTACCATTTTTTTATACTAAGGTTTAAAGCAAAAAAATAGGTTTGTTGAAAATCGTGTATAAGTGTAAACTAATTTTTACTCTTTATGAAAGATGCCAAATAATATTGTTTATTTTGCTTCCTTCATGGATGTCTTTTTTGTAATATTTGTCATTTTCTTTGCTTTTCTTGTCCGTTCCACTTTTGGTTTTGGCGATGCCCTTGTCGGGATGCCTCTTCTTGTGATGATAGTCGGGGTTCGGGTGGCTGCACCTTTGATGGCTTTGTTCGCCTTGCTGATGGCATTTATGATATTGGTGAAAAACCGGCAGCATGTTAGTTTTAAAATGTCGTGGAAACTGATAATTTCGGCTTTGGCCGGAGTGCCGGTTGGTTTATTTTATCTAAATAATATCAACGAAAATATTGTTATTGTTGTGCTGGCAGTTTTTATAATGGTGTTTGCAATAGTACGGCTTTTGGATGTAAGAGTGAAAACTAATGTATCCGGAGTTATAAACTACCTGGTTGGTTTTATAAGTGGTGTTTTGGGTGGAGCATACAACACAAACGGCCCTCCTGTAATTATGCTTCTGTCGGCACAAAAATGGTCAGCAGTGAAATTCAGATCCACTTTGCAGAGCTATTTTTTCTTTACAGGTGTTGGCGTGGTTGCGGGGCATATAGCATGGGGAAATGTAAATGAGCTGGTAATGAAGTACTTTTTTTACGGATTGCCGGCACTCATTATTGCTTTTTTGCTTGGTGAGTTCTGGTTTGGAAAGTTCAACTCCAAAAAGTTCTACAATTGGGTTTATGTACTTTTACTCGTGATTGGCCT
>JAOZRY010000676.1 GCA_029939965.1 Bacteroidales bacterium
CAAAATTATAATAATCCCAGTTCCAATTTTGCTTCATCCGAAATCATTTCCTGATCCCAGGGTGGCTCGAAAGTAATACCCACCTCAGCCTCAGAAACGCCGGCAACAAATTGAACCTTTTCCTTTACTTCTGCGGGCAGTGATTCGGCAACCGGACAATTGGGCGATGTAAGTGTCATGAGGATGTAAACCTTGTTGTTGTCAAGAATTTTTACTTCATAAATTAGTCCGAGTTGATAAATATCAACAGGAATTTCAGGATCGAAAATAGTTTGCAACTGTTCGATCACTGCATTCTTCAATGAACTATTATCATTAATTTCACTCATAATTACATCTCCGTTTTGCCATATTTTGTTTGAAAAGCCAATGCATACAGTTTCATTTGTTTTATCATCGAAACCAGCCCGTTTGATCTTGTGGGCGAAAGGTGTTCTTTTAATCCAACCTTGTTTACAAAATCGAGTTTTGCGTACATTATGGCTTCGGGCGATTGCCCCGACAAAACCCTGATGAGCATATTTACAATGCCCTTGGTAATAACTGCATCGCTGTCGGCCGAAAAATATATAGCCCCATCTTTATATTCAGCATAAAGCCACACATTGGACTGGCAACCGGAAATCAGGTTTTGTTTTATCTTATATTTCGAATCGATCAATGGCAGGTCTTTTCCCATTTCGATCAGGTAATTGTATTTCTCTAACCAATCATCAAAATTTTCAAATTCTGCAACGATCTGCTGTTCTCTTTCTTCGATTGTATTCATCACTTTATAAAAATATTGTAAAATTTCAACTTTTGTCTTTTCTGGTAGTTTCTAAAAATTGTAAAGCGCAAGTTAATTTAATGCCAAAGGATAGCTTTTGTTTTTTTTATCCCAATTACCATCTCTATGTCAACATTTCTTTGCTTCGCATTACTGCCTCCAACAATTTATCAATCTCTCGGCGAGTATTGTATGCCGAAAATGATGCCCTGATAAATCCCGGAACACCATAAAAGCTAACCAATGGCTGTGTACATAAGTGGCCTGTCCTTACCGCTATTCCAAATTTATCTATCAAAGTTCCGGCATCGAACGGGTGTATGTTTTCGAGATTAAAACTCAATACGCCGGTTTTGTTTTCTGCCTCACCATAAATCCGAACACCCTCAATTTGCATTAACTTTTCAGTTCCATATTTCAATAAATCATCTTCATATTTTTCCAACACATCCAGCCCGATATCAGAAACGTATTTCAACGCAGCTTCAAGTCCTAACACTCCACCCACATTGGGCGTACCAGCTTCAAATTTAAATGGCAACTCATTGTAATCGGTTTTTTCAAATGTTACATTCGAAATCATTTCGCCTCCACCCTGATAGGGAGGTATTTTATTCAAAATTTCTTCTTTACCATATAATACTCCAACACCCATTGGAGCATAAATTTTATGAGCTGAGAAACAATAAAAATCACAATCCAAATCCTGAACATTCACACTCAGGTGAGCAACTGCCTGCGCCCCGTCAATTAGGGTATAGGCACCTGCCTGATGCGCTTTTTCAATTAACTCCTTTATTGGATTAATGGTGCCCAACGTATTAGAAACATGTGTAATGGCAACCATTTTTGTTTTACCCGATAACTTGTTTTCAAAATCCTGAACATCCAGTTCGCCCTTTTCGGTGATGTTACAAACCTTAAGATTAGCACCGGTATTTTCGCACATTATCTGCCACGGAACAATATTAGAGTGATGTTCCATCTGGGTTATCAATACTTCATCTCCCTCTTTTACATATTTGCGCCCAAACGATGAGGCAACCAGGTTAATGGATTCAGTAGTTCCTTTGGTGAATATAATGCCGGAATTGGATGGTGCATGAATAAAATTTTTAACCGACTCTCTGGCTTCTTCATACGCTGTGGTGGCTTCCTGACTCAGAAAATGAACCCCCCGGTGAATGTTGCTGTTTTCGTTTTCGTAATAATCCTTCATCCTGTTTAAAACCTGTGAGGGTTTTTGGTTGGTTGCGGCATTATCAAAGTAAACCAATGGTTTATTATAAATTTTCTGGTGTAGAACCGGAAAATCACTCCTGATTTTATCAATATTGTATTTCACCTGTTTTACGTTGTTAAAATCATTTCAAAAAAAAAGTGGCGCAAGTTACTAAATCAATTTATGATTTATAATTTATTATTGAAACCGCAAAGCGGGAAATTGACAACAAAATATTTAGTCTCTGCAAAAAAACTCAACATTATCAGAAGTGGGTGATAGAAATCGCTGAGATTAAGGCGGATTAAGTGTTGAAATTCAAGGGGTGTAATTTTATAAATCAATTCAAATCATTTCAAACAAATTAGCAATCTCAATCTTAAATT
>JAOZRY010000677.1 GCA_029939965.1 Bacteroidales bacterium
TTTAATTTTAATGATAACGAATTTTATTTAAACAGTGCGGAAATCAAAGGAGGGGCATTACACTGTTTATCAGATGCTACGGATACACGCGGCCAACCCGCCGAATTATTGCTATATGGCAACAGCTTTTATTTTAACAAAACGCTAAACAACATTATGGGTTCGGGAGGGGCCATTGCAGTTAAGCTATGCCTACTTGAGGCAGGTTTCAACCAGGTGTTTTACAATCAATCAGTTAATGGTGGGGGATTATACCTTAAGTCTTTATTTGGGTCCACAATTAAAGACAATTGGCTGTATGAAAACAATGCCGTAAACAATGGGGGCGGTATATATTTGGATGATTTCATGTTTAGTGATGATTCAATTAAAGTTTACGATAACGTTATTTCACTTAACCATTACGGGCAAAATGGTGGAGGGATGTTTATCGACTCCTGCTTCAATACTTTTTTCGTTAGGAATAGAATTGATTATGGGTTTGCCCAACCCCAGCCGGGCGGAGAAACTAACGGGGGCGGGGCATTCATTAACTTCAGCTCGGTGGACTTCTATAACAATATATTCGCCAATAACGTCACTGCCGGTGAAAATGGCTGCATATCAATTAATTCGATTACTGAACAAAATAAAATAAACTTTTTTAATTGCGATATTTTTGGAAACGCTGATGGAGGTGGGGTTTTTATTGATAGTGAAGATATTAATAGTATATCTTTTATCAATACAATGTTTTGGGGAAATGGCTACGGGCTTACCTTCATAACACCCTTTGCCCAAAGTTATGTTGCATCTGCCGGGTACTGCTGGTTTGTTGACGGCTATTTCAACTTCAACATCGACTGTGTAGTGCCAACCTATGGTATATCCCCTGGGGTTATTGATGTTTCTTCTAATTATAACCTTTTATCATACTCTTCATGCATTGATAAGGGCAACCCAAATGAAATTTACTATGATAAATATTTTCCCCCATCCTGGCAAGGTTCCATAAATGATATTGGTGCTACCGGTGGGCCTTATACCGTAAATGATTCAAGTTCAAAACTATTGGTGGTTAAAAGTCCGGTCCCAATTATTGTGGACTTTACCGCAATACCAAACCTATTTATTGATAACAAGATGGTTATGATTCATGATTTTAGTATCATTTCCTCTCCTTCTGATGATGATGTATATCACTGGTATTTCGGGGATGGTAATGATTTGGTTTATTACGCCTATGAACATCAGGATTTCTCGTACCAGTATGGTGCTAATATCGAACAGGCTAAAATCACACTGATGATAATGGCCGGTAACAATATACAGTATTTAACTGTTGAGGTTGACCTGTCACATTCAGAGAGCGAGAAAAATATATCCCAAAATCCCGGGTACAAATTAGGGGACACTGAATTAAATGTAAATGAAGTTGCTAATGCCCCGAATGATCAGATTGTAGTGTTCCCAAATCCAAGTAGCGGGATTATTAATATTATTCATAATCTTCCACCGGTAGCCGAAATGAATATCCGGATTTACAATACTTCCGGCCAATCCGTTTTGAGCCAGGTTGTTGATTTTTCCCATTCTAATAGTATTTCATTAGATATAACCGGAACCTTACCAGGTATTTATTTTATTGAAATAAAGAGTTTTGAAAATCGTTTTTTGAAGAAAATAGTCATTTCAAAATAATAGGAGCATGAAAATACAATTCAATATACAACCTCTTTTACTTAGGGCCTGCCTGGTTTTATTTGCTGTTTACCTCATTCCTTCTATATCCTCGGGGCAGGCATCGATTACAAAAGTTGAGTTTGATTCATTACAACCTGGTTTCATCAATCCAATTGTTAATCCAAATATTGTATTTAACGATTCAATTAAATTCCGGGCCAAGATCAGTCATTCCTGGAGCAACAAGTACGATGAATTAAAAGCAGTGTTTTATTATTATACCGATGATAATACTGAGGTCCCTATTGACACTTCCTATAATAGGGTAAAAACCGGCGACTTCCATCTTTATATTCCACCTGATGGTGAAAATGGCCTGGTTAATTATAAAGATCCGGTTGTTTTTAATATGGATAATGGTCTGAAATATGGATTAAATAAACTTGTTGTAAAAGCATGGAATGAAACTTATGGCGGGCAAATTATAGAATCGGATACGATGTATATATATCATCCCGAACCCGCAGTTGAAGAAGTGGAATTTATAGAAATTGAACCAAACACGATCACACCGGGCACACCAATAGAACTTTACAACGATTCCATTTACTTCAGGGCCGATGTAACCTACAACGATTCATTAAGCATTGATGAAGACATCTGCCTGGAAGTTTACAGGATTTTTGAAGGTGGCGCCCCAATATTGGAAGGGG
>JAOZRY010000678.1 GCA_029939965.1 Bacteroidales bacterium
AATTTCATCTCAATTCAAAAACCTAATATGAATGCTTTTTTATATTTTCGCCACTTCAAACTCAAAACTCAAAAATAATGCTTAGAACACACAATTGCGGAGAGCTTAATTTAAAGAATACAGGAACAAAGGTTGTTTTGTCGGGATGGGTGCAACGCGTAAGAGATACCGGCGGATTGATTTGGATTGATTTGCGCGACCGATATGGAATTACTCAACTTGTGCTGGAAGATGGGGTTACCAACCCCGAGATTATTGCAACTGCCAAAGAACTCGGAAGAGAGTATGTAATAAAAGCCACCGGCGAGGTTATAGAGCGAATTGCCAGAAATCCTAATATGCCTACCGGCGATATTGAAATAAAACCGGAGAGCCTCGAAATATTAAACAAATCGAAGCTCCCGCCTTTTACCATCGAAGATAAAACCGATGGGGGTGAGGAACTCAGAATGAAATACAGGTATCTCGACCTAAGAAGAAATCCGGTAAGAAAAAACCTTGAGCTTCGTCATCGGATGGCCACCGAAACCCGTAAATATTTGGATAGTGTGGGTTTTATGGAAATTGAAACGCCTGTTTTAATAAAATCGACACCAGAGGGTGCACGCGATTTTGTGGTACCATCGCGTATGAATCCAGGTCAGTTTTACGCACTTCCGCAATCGCCACAAACATTTAAACAATTACTAATGGTTGCGGGTTACGACCGTTATTTTCAAATCGTAAAGTGTTTTCGCGATGAAGACCTGCGTGCCGACCGTCAGCCTGAATTTACGCAGATAGATTGCGAAATGGCATTTGTGGAGCAGGAAGATATTCTTAATACATTTGAAGGTGTGATAAAACATCTTTTCAAATTGGTAAAGAATGTTGATTTCGATTATGATTTTCCGCGTATGTCTTTTGCTGATGCTATGCGTACTTATGGTAGCGACAAGCCCGACATTAGTTTTGGGATGACCTTTGTGGAGCTGAATGATGTAGCACAAAACAAAGGTTTTAAAGTATTTGACGATGCCGAACTTGTTGTTGGAATTAATGCAAGTGGTTGTGCCGGATATTCGCGAAAACAATTGGATAAACTTACCAGCTTTGTAAGGAAACCGCAAATTGGAGCCACCGGTTTGGTTTACGTTAAGCACAACGAAGATGGTACTTTCAAATCATCGGTCGATAAATTTTTTGCACAGGATGACCTTAAATCGTGGGCCGCAAAGTTTGAGTCGAAACCCGGAGATTTGATGCTGGTACTTGCCGGTAATAAAAATAAAACACGAAAAGCTTTGAACGAACTAAGGCTTGAAATGGGCAACCGGCTTGAGTTGCGAAACCCGGAAACTTTTGCCCCGATGTGGGTTGTGGATTTTCCGCTTTTGGAGTGGGACGATGAAACCCGAAGATTTTACGCCATGCACCATCCATTTACTTCGCCCAAAGCCGAAGATTTTGATTTGCTGAAATCTGATCCGGGTAATGTACGTGCCAATGCCTACGACCTGGTAATAAACGGGGTGGAGATTGGTGGAGGTTCCATCAGAATTCACGATAAAGAATTGCAGGGAAAAATGTTTGAATTGCTTGGCTTTTCGGATGAAGAAGCAGAGGCGCAGTTTGGTTTCCTTATGAATGCTTTCGAATATGGTGCCCCGCCCCACGGTGGTATTGCTTTAGGTTTCGATCGTTTGGTGTCGTTATTTGGCGGCTCCGATTCGATCCGCGATTTCATTGCTTTCCCCAAAAACAATTCCGGAAGGGATGTAATGATCGATTCTCCATCGCAGGTTTCCAGTGAGCAACTTGACGAATTGGGGCTTGAGCTGAAAAAGACAAAAACAGAATAGTTTTGTTTAGTAAAGATGAAAAATGGCAAAAATTTTAAACACATTAAATTCTATATTTGAGAAAATATATTAAAACACTAATATAATATACTCAAACATTAAAATTATAATATAATATATTCAAACATTAAAATCATAATATTATGGCAAAAGGTAAAGATTTAAAGAAAAACGTAAAAAAAGAACCGACTAAAACTCCAAAAGAAAGAAAAGAAGAAAAGAGATTGAAAAAATCTAAAAAAGATTAATTATTGTTCGTCCATAAAGACGGTGTTTTTTTAAGATTTTAATTTGGGCGGCTACGGGCTTTCCGTTTGTAGTTGCCTTGTGGCGGCTGTATTTTTGTAGGCAGTACGTGGGCTTACAGCCTACGCCTGCCAACAAAAATATCAGCAGCCACTTCAGCAAGCTACCACTCCAATCCCTGCCGCTTGGCATGATTCACGGGGTGGTTAACTTGGTTTTCGAAGCCACCCCGTGAATTGTTTTGCACGACAGCACTTGTTTTTTAAAAGCAGGTTTT
>JAOZRY010000679.1 GCA_029939965.1 Bacteroidales bacterium
GTTTAAATCGGCAGCAGTATTAAACCTGAAGATAGTTTCCATGATTTTTCTTTTTTACAAATGTAAGTTATTCTTATCAGACACCTCGCATTGATAGATTTCTACTTCTACTTAAAATGAATGGCAAATGTTTTTTTTGGAATTTATTCAGGATGTATTCCATGCGGGTGAGGGCATCGGCTTCGTCGTCTATGACGATGGCGGATATTTTATTTTGCTTTATCATTAATCTGATATGGCAATTCCATTTTTTTCAAATATCTATTTTATCAATTCATGGGCATTTTGAGGTGTAATAATATTGAGTTTTTCTACTCCATACTTCTCAGCAAATGATGCTGGTAGTTTTGCTTTGCGCTTAATATTCCATTTAAACTCAAAAGCCTTTATTTTGCCATTTTGCTCTTCCACCAGGTCGATTTCGGCACCATCGTAGGTACGCCAGAAATAGAGGTTTGCAAAATGGCTGTTGTAATGGTTAAACTTTATCCTTTCGCTAATACAAAAATTTTCCCATAAAGCACCGATATCTTTTCTCGCAGAAACAGGGCTGTAATTGGCAATCAGTGCATTTAAAACACCGTTGTCATAAAAAAAATATTTCTTACTCTTCTTGATTTCATTGCGTAGGTTTGTGCTATAGGATACCAGGTGGAATATGATAAATGTTTTTTCGAGTAGATCGAGGTACAGTTCAACAATGTTCCGGGTAATTTTAAGCAAATTAGATAGTTCATTAACCGAAACCTGCGCCCCCACCTGCAACGCCAGGGCAGTTAATAATTTCCGGATAATGGAAGGGCTTTTAATCTTTTCGTAAACCAAGATATCTTTATAAAGATAATCAGTACTTAATTGATTCAGCATAATTTTTTTATCATCCGAGTCCAGGTCGATAATACCCGGGTAGGCGCCGAATACAAGTAAGTTGTTCAGGTTATTCAACACCCATAGCCAGCCATTGGTATCGCTGATCTCCTGAAGGGAAAGAGGATACATTATGAATTTTACATTTCTGCCTGTGAGGGGTTCTCCTATCTGATTTGCCAGGTCGAAACTACTCGATCCGGTAGCTATTATTTTGTACTGTTTCAGTTCATCGTAAATGAGTTTCAAAATACTCCCGATCTCATCAATTTTTTGTGCCTCATCCAAAGCAACAATCGTATTGTTGGAAAATAGCGCTTTAATTGAATCCAAATCCTTGCTCTCTAAGATGTTTGCAATAGCGGGGATTTCGCAATTAAGAATAACTGCCTTGTCATTGCTGTCAAAAATCTTATTTATCAAAGTTGTTTTACCAACCTGTCGCGTACCATAAATAATAAGGACTTCCTTTTTTGGGATACATTTTTCGATTTGTTTTTCAAGTTCCCTTTTATACATTACACCAAAATTTGTTTTTAATAATGCAAATTTAAGCCTAAATTTGTAAATATCAATACAAAATTAAGCCTATTTTGTTTTTTTCATGTAATAAGCAATCAATGATGGGTTGATTTTTTAAAAAAGTCCTAAGTATCTTTTGAAGGGATTTCGGTGGGAATCATAATTATCACAGTAGTTCCGGCCGATCCCCCCTCATGGCTTTGTTTATCAATAATCTCAAAACTTACTTTTTTATTTTTCAGTTTTCCATACAAATCGATGATCTGGTTTACGATGGAAAGCCCTTTGCCGGTGCTCGATTTATTTTTGCTTGCTGCTTGCTTACGACCAATGCCGTTATCGTTGATGGTAATCTGAGCCCGTTTTTGTCCGCTCTCAATAACTTCTATTTTCAAGTCCCCACCTGCCCCTTTTGGCCTTAATCCGTGTTTAATGGCGTTTTCAACAAAAGTATGGATCAATTGCCGTGGTATCTCTACAGCCTTTAATGCCTCGTTTTTAATTTGCAAATTATAATCAAAAGTATCCTTAAACCTAATCTTTTGCACATCGAGGTAATCTGTAATAAATTGTAGTTCCTCACCAATTGTGGTTTCAATTTTATCCGAATCCATCAGGCTGCGGTGGATAAGGCGAGAGAATTTGGTGAGAAAACGATCGGCTTCCTCACTCCGTCTGGAAATATACATCGACGAAATATTGTTAATGGCGTTGAGGGTAAAATGGGGGTCAACCTGATTTTTGATGGAGAGCATCTGGTGATGGTAGAGTTGTTTCTCTGTTTCGTATCGCTTGTTGATCATTTGTTTTTGAAACTTTAGCAGGAAATAAAAAAAGACCATACTCAATAAATAGATGCCGGCGATGATAAGATATTTGAAATAGTAAAAAATGTTTGATGAATATTTATACAATAACTTTTGATCTCCATTAGTAATATGCAACAAGGGTCGGTCAAAATTTGCTAATCTTACA
>JAOZRY010000100.1 GCA_029939965.1 Bacteroidales bacterium
TTGAAACAAAAATTGCTAAAAATAAAAGGCATAACTAAGGTGGTGAGGTTTGATTAAAAGAAGTTGCTTTTGTATTTTACAATTATTATAATATTTTGTATTTTGGTGTTTACAAAATAGTTTATCGGTTCTATAAATATTCTGGTGCTCTGCACCTACGATTAGCCAGTAGAGTGGCGAAATCTATGTAGAAAATGCAAGATATGTATCACAGGAGGTTCAGAGTACCGAAATATAAAAAATGTGTTAGGCTTTTCAGAAGCCTCTAATTATCCCGAAATAAGATCGAGGGCAAGATTGTTAAAAATCTTCTTTGTCCTGCATGAACGGGATGTCTGCGTTTTTTGTTTTGTTATCATACAAAATAACACTCCGGTAAATTCAATGCAATTCTTCGTCTGTTATGTTCAACTTATTTCGCCACAATCGCTGAGATGGAGGTCTGCGGCAGGGATTGGAGTGGTAGATTGCTGAAGTGGCGGCTGATATTTTTGTTGGCAGGCGTAGGCTGACGAAGGAAGCCCACGTACTGCCTACAAAAATACAGCCGGCACAAGGCAACTACAAACGGAAAGCCCGTAGCCGCCCAAAATATTATTTCTATATCCTTAAATCTATTTCTTGAAAAATTGAGTTTTCTTGCAGACACTACATACCAACCTTAAAAAAACATAAGGCAGATACAAACAATCTGAAAATGAAGAGGTGATTTTTGAGAAAGCACTTATTCCAAATCAGGCATGAATAGGTCGTCCATTTGCAATTCATTTTGAAGTAATCCGGTTGAATGAATGTTTTGTTGTACCCCGTAGGTGGTTATCATTGTGAGGAATACCGATTTTCTGGTCGCTGTTTCCAATTTAAACACACCAATTTTGTTTCGTAATTCAGAAGCATATTTTTTATTTATTGTATAAGGATTAATCGAAAATTTTATTTCGAATAAGTTTATTACCTGATCGCGGCGATCAATAAGCAAATCAATTTGTACTCCCTGATCCGAATGCTGGCTTCTCCACGAGCAAACTGTTGTAAAAACTCCGCTTATACCAAGAGCTTGCTTTATTTGAGAAAGATGACACATACAAACCTGCTCATAAGCATATCCGCTCCAGGCTCTGTATTTTGGAGTATCAATTGCATTAAGCCAGTTATTTTTATTCATTACCCTGGTGTTTTCTATAAATTTCAAATAGAAATGTGTGTAAAAATCAACTAACTGATACAGGCTACTTCTTGTTTTTCTTCGATAAGGAATGCTTTTTACGATAAAGCCACTTTCTTCAAGCTCAGATAATACTTTTGTTGTACTACCGGCATTGGGCAAACCCGAAATCTTTATTAATTCATCTCTATACAAACCTTTCGATTTTTTGGCAAGTGCATTAATAATACTAAGATGTTTTTCGTAATTACTAAATAGTGAACGATATATATTGGTAAATTCATTTCGTAATAATCCGGTTTCAGAAAAACAAATATTTTCGATATTTTGCATTGCACTTAAGCCCAACTTTACCTCATCCCAATAAAATGGAATTCCTCCCATAGCCATGTAAAGTTGAATAATTTGATATCGATCAAGATCAATCTTTCGTGCTTGTAAATATTTTTCACATTCGTATAAGGTAAAAGGTTTGAGCTTAATTCTTTTTGTTATCCTGTTGTGAAGCCCGCCTTTATTATTAATGAGTTTATTTATCATCCACGAAGTTGCCGATCCGCAAACAATAAGTACAATGTCGCTTCGTGCCGATGCCCAACTATTCCAAAAATGCTCAAGCCCCTGAATAAATTTTGAATTACGAGTATCAAACCAGGGTAATTCATCTATAAAAATAACCTTTCTTCCTTTTTTGGTAATCAAATAATCGGTTAACTGCGAAAAAGCAGATAGCCAATCGTTTGCAGGCAAATAGTCTTTTGTTGGTGCTATTGCAGTTAAGGCTAAATGAAAGTTGGTTAACTGTTGTTTATAAGTAGCGTTTGCTAATCCGGTAATTTGAAAAGTAAATTTTTTATTAAATGCTGATCGTATTAAAAAGGTTTTACCTACCCTTCGTCTTCCATAAATTGCAACAAATTCTGATTTGCCCGATGAATAGATTAAACTCAAATCAGAAAGCTCTTTTTCTCTACCAATTATTTTTTGCATGGTTTTTCGATTTGGCTGTAAAGGTAGTAAAAAATTAGTTATAGCCAGAACGAATACTTCAAGCTGGCTATAACTATATTTTATTATGCTTTATAGCCACATTGAAATTATGAAAAAATTAGTGGTTAGGGATAATTACTAAATTGTGTGCATCAGAACTGTTGAAGTTTTTTGCCACAATTCTTAGAGATGTTTTCGGCCTGCAACTAACTCCACAGCATTTACAATATCGCGGATGCCCATGCCATATTTATCAAGTAGTTCGTGTGGTTTGCCACTTTCGCCAAATTGATCCTTCATACCTACCATTTCGATTGGAGTGGGGAAATTGCGGGAAAGAAAGCCTGCGATGGTTTCGCCCAAACCACCAAAAATTTGATGCTCTTCGGCAGTAACTGCACACCGCGTTTTAAGTATCGATTCCAGCACCGCATTATAATCCAAGGGTTTTATTGTGTGAATGTTGATGATTTCGGCATCAATGCCTTTTTCTTTTAAAATTGCAGCAGCCTCTATTGCTTTCCAAACCAAGTGGCCTGTTACAAAAATGGAAACATCTTTTCCTTCTTTCAGTATTACTGCTTTACCGATTTTAAACTCATGATCTGTGGGAGTAAAATTGGGGACTTTTGGTCGGCCAAACCTCAGGTAAACCGGACCCTGATGTTTTGCAATTGCAAGAGTAGCAGCTTTGGTTTGGTTATGATCGCAGGTGTTGATAACAGTTAAGTTAGGCAGCATTTTCATAAGCCCGATGTCTTCCATTATCTGGTGCGTAGCTCCATCTTCGCCCAAAGTAATGCCGGCATGAGATGCGCAAATCTTTACATTGGTATTGGAGTATGCAATCGACTGACGGATTTGATCGTAAACACGTCCGGTAGAAAAATTGGCAAAAGTGCCGGTAAAGGGTATTTTTCCGCCTGTGGCCAAACCGGCAGCCATTCCCATCATGTGTGCTTCGGCTATGCCTGTTTGGAAAAACCGGTCGGGGAAAGCATCAGCAAATTTGTTCATGCTAAGCGAACCGGTAAGATCGGAACACAAAGCCACCACGTCAGGATTGGTTTTTCCGAGTTCGTAAAGTGCTTCACCAAATCCGGAACGGGTATCTTTTTCGCCCAGGTTTACGGGCATTGAAGTATCTGTTTTTTTCATTGTTTGTTCAGTTTAAATTTTATAATCACCCAAAGTTTCTTCCAACTGCGCCAAAGCTAATTCCAATTGCTCATCGTTTGGCGGAGAGCCATGCCATTTATGTGTTCCCATCATAAAATCAACACCCATTCCCATTTCTGTTTTCATTAGTATCATAACCGGCTTTTCTTTTCCGGTTTTCAATTTCGCAGTATCCAGGGTTTCAACTACCTCATCCATTATATTGCCATTCATCTCAAGTACCAACCAGCCAAAGGCCTCCCATTTTGCTTTCATATCTAATAGAGGCATCACCTCATCAGTTGGGCCATCAATTTGTTTTTTATTATAGTCGATAATGGCAATAATGTTATCAACCTTTTTACCACCACCATAAGTTGCGGCTTCCCAAACCTGGCCTTCCTGCGTTTCACCATCTCCCATCAACACATAAACAAGGCCTTTATCGCTGTTCAATTTTTTGGCACTTGCCATACCCAAGCCTGCCGAAAGTCCCTGACCCAACGAACCCGATGCAATCCTGATTCCCGGCAAACCTTCTTCTGTTGCCGGATGACCCTGCAACCGGGTGTTTAAAAAACGAAATGTGCTTAGTTCCGAAATCTCAAAATATCCGGCTCTTGCCAAAACAGAATACCATAAAGCCGAGAGGTGTCCGTTGGAGAGAAAAAACACATCTTCGCCCGAACCATCCAAGCTGAATTTTTCGGGATGGTGATTCATGGTTTTGTTGTAAAGTGCAACCAAAAGGTCGGTGCATCCAAGTGCCCCTCCCGGATGGCCTGATTTCGCATGGTTAATCATACGCAAAATATCTCTGCGTACCTGAGTTGCTAATTGTTTTAAATTATCAGTGGAATTCATGGTTCTTAATGTTTGATTTCTTGTTTTCAGAATAGTGATTGTTGAATGTTTACTTTTCTTTTAATCGTAAATTTTTGTGTAGCCCAATCAATTTTTTAGTCATTCAATGTTTTTTCTTCTTCATAATTCCTGACTAATAACCCATACTGCCTATCGTATCGTATTGTATTCTGGTAAAACCGGCCAACAAAACTAAACCAAATAAATCCGGTGGCTGATATCTGTTGATAAAATATGCAAAACATAATATGACTTACCAGAGGAGACAGGATTTTGAATAATCTGTAAAACTGTTAAAATTTCAATCCACCTGATAGTCCAAATCTGTAGAGTAGCATAACTAAAATAAACATGATGATTGGAATTTGGAATAGGCGTATCGCCGGGATTTTCTTTTTGAACCGAATTGATGATTGACCTGACAGATTGAAAAATAGCGAAATAATCGGAATAATACCTGTAACCCAAACCAGTGTGTCGAGCATAAAAAAATCTTTGTGATGTGGTATTTTGAGAAAGAGAATGAGCACATTTCCGATGATGAAAGGGTAGAGCAGTTGTGCTTTCATGAGCCTGACATAATCCTGTCGTTCAACGAAAGTTTGGTAACTATTGAGCGAGATAATGAAACCTCTCGTTGCATATTTTCCTAAGTAAACTAAAACTGCCATAGCAATAACGCCCAAAAGAATCCTGAATAATATCGGAATATGAAATACTTCGAAAATTACGCCTGTACCAAAATAAAAAAATGAGCCTGCAATTATGTTTCCAAAAAAATATGTGTAGCTCAGAAAATACCCCCACAAATAATACATTTTGAAATGTTTGCTGTGTCGTCTCTTTTTTTTGTAGATTCTTTCGAAAAACAGCCCCAATGCAAAGGAGAAACCTATACCAAAAAAGAAGATCAGGAAGGTTAATTCTTTCGACCAGATTCGATCAGGACTTAAAATATCAAAACCATAATAATACAGAATCCCATTTACACCATCAATATTTGCCATTAAAATGGAGAATAAATTGCTGAGAATGATAACAGTAAAATATGCAAGCATAAAATAGGAGAGTGAATTGGCAACAATAATCCAAAACTGTTTTTGTTTTGATAATCCGTGATTTGACATTTTTATTCTTGTTAAGGTTTAATATTTGAGATTCTATTAAAACTGCTAAAATAAGAAATTCTATTTTTGGTGTCTAAAATATAAATTTGAAATATGAATAATTTTTTGGATAAAATAAAAGAAACCACGGCATACTTGCAAGCAAAGGGTATTTTATATCCCGAAACAGGTATCATTTTAGGCACCGGACTTGGGAATCTGATAAATAGTATGGAGGTAATTACAGCTATCGATTACAAGGATATCCCACATTTTCCGGTTTCCACAGTTGAGTTCCATCAGGGGAAGTTGGTTTTTGGAATTTTAAATAAAAAAAAGATCGTTGCGATGCAGGGCAGATTTCACTTTTATGAAGGATACTCAATGCAGCAAATTACCTTTCCGGTAAGAGTGATGAAGTTTTTGGGTATAAAACAATTATTGGTTTCGAATGCTTGTGGAGCTTTAAACAAATCTTTTAGGAAGGGTGAGTTGATGTTGATTACCGATCACATAAATCTCATCGGTGATAACCCTTTGATCGGAAAAAACTACAATGAGTTAGGTCCGAGGTTTCCTGATATGAGTCAACCCTATTCCAAAAGCATCAGCGAGAAAATTATGAAGGTTGCCGAAAAAAATCAGGTGAAGTTAAACAAAGGTGTTTATGCCGCAGTTGCCGGGCCTAATCTTGAAACGCGGGCTGAATATCGTTTTCTGTCGATAATTGGTGCTGATGTAATTGGGATGTCAACCATTCCGGAGGTGTTGGTGGCTAATCACACAGAGTTGCCAGTTGCAGCAATTTCTGTTATCACCGATGAATGCGACCCCGACAATCTTGCCCCCGTAAACATTAAAGAAATACTTAAAATGGCAGGCCTGGCAGAGAAAGGCTTAAATAAGATTTTTACAGAGTTGGTTGGAGAGTTGTAATTTCGGGAAATTTGATTTGGCGAAAATCATTTATAAGATGATGAGAAACAAACACGCTACCACCAAACCCGGAAATAAATTGAGCCGGGTCGGTGAGTTTTATCCAACCTTTGCTACCAAAGGCATACCTCCAGGATATTGCAGAAATATATGGTGGGGAAAATAATTGGTATCAGGGTAAGAATAATAATTGTGATTTCAGAATGGATTCAATATTTAATTTCCCTGCAATAAGGAATTTATTATTAATTATTTCCTTATGTGAAAGATATTATCGCTACTTTTGCAGTAGAGTTTTTTAAATAATAAAGCTAATGGCGAAAGAAATATTCAAAGAGATCATCCGCAATTTTCATCAAAAGGAACTTCCATCTTACTATAAAAGAAAACTTGAACTGCCGGTTGATTCCGGAAAAATCATATCAGTCATCGGATCGCGCCGAAGTGGAAAGACTTATTTGCTGTACCAGACCATAAAATCCATCCTAACAAAAGGTGTGGACATTGAAAAAATAATTTATATCAATTTTGAAGATGAGCGACTGAATTACAATTCTGAGGAACTTGACCAGATACTTCAGGCTTACAGGGAATTATATCCGGAGTATCCATTAAAGGATTGCTATTTTTTTTTGGATGAGGTACAGAATATGCAGGGGTGGGAACGCTTTGTGAGGCGTGTTCATGATACTGAAACTCGAAATATATTTATTACCGGTTCCAATTCAAAATTATTAAGCCGTGAAATAGCTACTGAATTGCGAGGGAGATCCATTGCCTACGAAGTTTATCCCTTGAGTTTTAGTGAATACCTCGTGTTTAATCAAATTAAACCGGACATATATTATGCGCCAACAAAAAGTAAGATCATCAATTCATTTTCAAACTTTTTAAGATTTGGAGGATTCCCTGAAACTGTAAAATTTGATGAAGAAATAAGATACAAAACCCTCAACGAATACTTTAACACCATGCTTTTTAGGGATATCATTGAACGATATAGCATAAAAAACCCACGATTGCTAAAGTTTTACCTTAAGAAATTATTTGCCGGGGTTGGAAAACCCATTTCAATAAACCGAATATTTAACGACTTAAAGTCGATGGGATTTGAGGTGAGTAAAAATTCTTTGTATCAGTATTTCGATTATTTTATTGATACTTTCATGATCCTGTCGTTAGACAAATATGATCATTCAGAAATGAAACAGCTAAAAAGTAATAAAAAAGTTTATCCGGTTGATCATGGATTTTTGCCGGTTGTTGATCAATCTGCTTCCAAAAATTTGGGTAAAGCCTTTGAAACGTTGGCAGCTCTGGAGTTTATAAAATCAGGGAACATCCTGCATTACTACAAACAACATCGTGAGTGCGATTTTATAATAAAAAACGGCGGGGAGCTCGAAGCGATCCAGGTATCGTATTCAGTTGATGACTCTACAACATTAAACCGCGAAATTAAAGGTTTGGTAGAAGCATGCAAACACCTGAAACTCAGCAAGGGAACTATCATAACATTTGACGAAAGCTTCGAAACAAAAATCAATAACCTACAAATTGATGTTGTTGAAGGGTGGAAATATTTTCTGTAATCAAAAATTCATCCGATAACCTAATGCCTTCAAAATATATTTCAGTGTTAAATATTTCGGTGCGCTGCACCTCGTGTTTTTCAGGTTGTGCATCTATGCCATAAAAATTTTGGGTGTTCTGCACCTCAGTCATCTCGGAAATTGCGCATAAGCTCAGAAAGTTCTTTCTGAATGGTTGCATTATTGTCCAAACATTACGAACCCTGACAGGGTTTAACAATGAACATTTCTTTGTTCTACTCCTTCACCACCTTCCTAACCAAATTCTGATTTTCCGAAAGTATCTGCACAAAATACAACCCCTTCTCAAATAACGAAATATCAACTTTTGTGTGCTGATTTATCAATTCACTCGAATAAACCTGCTGGCCATGAATGTTGACAATCATTATTTTCTGTCCGTCTAATTCCGGGACGATTATGTTTAATTGGTCTTTTGCAGGATTAGGAAATATCTGAATATCATCCACGGCCAGTTGCTGAATACCAGGGGCGAAAACCTTCAGTTCCGAAACTGCAGAAAGGCCGTTGGTATGGAAAAGTCCGTTGTGCTGTGGCAACGTTTGATCCCAGCTTGCCGCAAGTTCGGTTTCAAGATTAACAAAGGCCGCAGAAGGAACGGCAATAGTATGTGTAGAGGATGTTGGTTTTGGTGTTTGCCAGGTAATTAGTGTCCGTCCATAAAGTCGGTGTTTGGTTCAGAATGTTCGAGTTCGAGGCTTGCGAAGTCTTTAAAACCAGGAGTTTACTTTTGTAAATGACTGGTTTTAAAGACGAGCGTAACGAAGAAATCGGACATTATGGACAAACACTAATTAGAGCTGGCAGATTTTGGTAACTTACCGGGTTTCTCTGAATGCCTGTTTTTAATCCACTACACTCCTGATATAATATCTCCCCTTCATCGGCCATCAGCGCAAAAAATGCAACATTAGTAAAGAAACATTGAAAAAACTGGAAAGGGGGTTTGTGCAAGATGGCACTGCAGGCCTTTTTACGAAGTTGTCTTTTGTTGAAGTACCCAAACAATTAGAACGGC
>JAOZRY010000680.1 GCA_029939965.1 Bacteroidales bacterium
TATTAGTAATTAAACAAATATATTTTATGGCACAAAAAAGTAACGTTAAAAAAATGATTACCACTGGTGGGTTTATAGCACTAAGTGGTTCGATGGTAGCAACAGTTTATGGTTATCCGGCATTTGCTACATCAGGGTTTGCATTGGTATTTTACCTTTTATTGGCAGGCATCTTTTTCTTTTTACCTACTGCATTAATTTCGGCCGAAATGGCCACCGGCGATGGTTGGCAAGATGGAGGGGTTTATAAATGGACAGATACTGCCTTTGGACCTCGCTGGGGTTTTGCTGCAATTTTCTTCCAATGGTTTCAAATTACAATTGGATTTGTAACTATGTTGTACTTTATTACCGGAGCTTTATCATATCTTTTTGATGCCCCGATAATTAACGAAAATCAGTTTTATAAGTTTCTCGTTGTAATGGCTCTGTTTTGGATAGTAACATATTTAAACTTAAAAGGCGCAGGTTTTATTAGTAAACTTACCAGCATATCTTTTACGGCCGGTATTATACTTCCTGCTGTGTTGCTAATAGTAATGGCAATTGTTTATGCCGTGCAGGGAAATCCAATTCAGGTGGTTATGGACTGGAATACATTTTTTCCTAACTTTTCCAAAATTACAACCATAGTAATTCTTGTTGCTTTTATGCTGTCGTATCTCGGAATTGAAGCATCGGCAGTTCACGTTAATGAGCTTGAAAATGCTAAGAAAAATTACCCAATAGCTATTATAATTTTGGCTTTTGGCGCAATAGTTATGAATATTTTTGGAGCTCTTAGTGTAGGATTTGTTGTACCTGTCGATAAAATTGAATTAAACGTTGGTATTATGCAGGCTTTTGAACATTATCTTAACTTATATCATATAAAGTGGTTAATTCCGATTACAGCGTTTTTATTGGCTCTTGGTGCTTTTGGCGAAGTTGCCGCATGGGTTTCAGGCCCAATTAAAGGTTTGCAACAAACTGCCCAGGATGGCCTTCTACCGGCACGCTTCAAAAAATTAAATAAAAATGGAATCTCTGTTAGCCTTGTAGTTTCTCAAGGCATTATAGTAAGTATTTGGGCTGCTTTACTAACTTTTGGTGGCACAGGCGGAAACTTATCATTTTTATTAGCTATGGCGTTAACGGTGGTCTCGTACCTAACTATGTACATTTTGCTGTACTTTACATATTTTAAATTAAAGAGCAAACATGGTGATGTGCCAAGAGCATATCTTGTACCAGGCGGTAATTTCGGAAGAACCATTATTCCTGTACTTGGTCTCCTGATGAGTGTAGGTGCATTTATTATTGCATTTTTCCCTCCATCTTCAATCAAAGAAGCTCAGGTTAATTCGTATGAAACAATTTTGATTATTGGGTTTATTATAATATTCTTCCTGCCTCATGTTATCTATCATTTTAGGCCAAATAAAAAGCAGAAAAAATAATTATCATATAATCGAAATACGAAAAAATATTTTATAATCATTAAAAATAATAATTATGGCATTACACGAAAAAAGCACATTAAAAGAATCATTAATAGATGATGTATATGCATCCGATGATTTATCAACCAAGTTACCAAAATATAAATTTCCGAAAAAAGAAGAGAATGCAACCCATGTTTATCAGGTGGTTCATGATGAACTGATGATGGATGGAAATTCACGTCAAAATCTTGCAACATTTTGTTCGACCTGGGTTGAGCCGGAGGTTCATAAATTAATGGGCGAGTCGTTAGACAAAAATATGATCGATAAAGATGAGTATCCGCAAACAGCCGAAATTGAAAACAGGTGCGTGCATATGCTTGCCGATTTATGGAATTCGCCGGAAGCAGCAAATACAAAAGGATGCTCAACAACAGGCTCGAGCGAAGCTGCAATGCTGGGCGGTATGGCAATGAAATGGCGATGGCGCGAAAAAATGCAAAAAGCAGGCAAACCCACAGATAAACCAAATATGATATGTGGCCCTGTGCAAATATGCTGGCACAAATTTGCCAAATACTGGGATGTTGAACTTCGCGAAATTCCGATGGATAAAGGCAGACTTATTATGAATGCCGAAGAGGTTATTAAAAGATGCGATGAAAATACTATTGGTGTAGTTCCCACACTTGGAGTAACATACTCAGGGCAATATGAGCCTGTAAAAGAAGTAGCTGATGCCTTGGATAAACTGCAAAAAGATACTGGTATCGATATACCAATTCATGTAGATGGTGCCAGCGGCGGCTTTTTGGCTCCATTTATTAATCCCGATTTACTTTGGGATTTTAGAATTGAACGCGTAAAATCGATAAATGCCTCCGGTCATAAATTTGGATTATCGCCACTTGGTGTAGGCTGGACTATATGGCGTGA
>JAOZRY010000681.1 GCA_029939965.1 Bacteroidales bacterium
AAATCCTGAAAATGACTTTCTTTATTTTTTTTAATATTATCCATTTATCTTTATTTCAAATCCTAATTTTTTTACTATTGCCCCAAATAATCTTTCAATGGCATGTGCCAGCGTACCATCAATTTGCTGTTTTTCTTCTTCAAAATGATGACTTTGAATATCTTTATTAATCAATAAACGCATGGCACCGGGCCTGAACCAAAACATTGAGCCATTTGGAAAAACTATGTTTTCTCCGGGTTTGTCCAACTGCAATTCAGGAAAATACTTTTTAGCAAAACTATAGTTTTGTTGTGAGTTCATTCCTCCTCCCCAACTTTTATCTGAACCTAAATCCGCATAGTAAGGATGCGCAACAGGCCAAACAATGCCCAATTGCTTATTATTAATAAATTCAGAAATGATATTATTAATTTCTTTCGGGCTGCCCAACAGATGATCTAAAAGGTGTTTTCTCCAGTCACTCAATTTTATATCATGGTTACTTTTCTTGGTATGGACCTTACATACAAGTTCATACTTCGTCAAATGTTTTCTCAATACAGATAAAAAAGGGTAAATATCCTTGCCCCTGTTTTCATAAACTTCCACAACGGTTTTTACACCCGGGAGTTTAGTTTTAAACAAATTCCTTACATGGCCTGCCTCAGTTTTAGTTGTTGTGATATACAAATCGAAAGGGTAGGGTATATTTTTTAAATAGCTTATAAATTCATCAGCAAGTTCGGTGTAATACAAATGTAAAACAACCGCAATATCGAACATTTTCGTTAACCTTCCTTCTTTACGACCATGTTTTATATAATGCAACAATGGATTTAAGCCCGATTCTTTTACATCCTGATATTGTGTAAGATAAAATGCACTGTCGAAATCCGGGTTGGTATTGCGCCCTTCAAATCCGCCATACAATAAATAGTGTTTCAACGGGTCAACTTTAGCTTGTTTTATGTCAGGGTATTTTTGCAGAAACCAGACTTTATCAAACAGCCCACTTTGTTTTATAATCCTTTGGCTTTTTATAAATGTTAGTTTCGATTTTAATCGGCTTACCTTAAATAACCGTAACGGCTTTGTGATACGCCAGGATATTGATCCGGTAAGTTGTGCAATTTGTCCATCACGAATTTTTATAAGTTCGTTGAGTTCTGCTAAATCGTTTTTTGTCTTTTTAATATGTGTATTATTTGGGGCAACCTCTTTCTCGTTTAATAAAATTTTACTTTTAACCGGTACTTGTTTATTTTCTTCATTTAAGATATTTATTTTGTTTTGTGCTTCCTTTAATAAGTTGAGTGTTTCATTATATTTCTTTCTATAATGTTCCTTCTCCTTTAGGTTTAAGGTTGATAAATGATTAAGAAACCCGATGTACTGATTTGTAGTAAGTTTGGTTTTCCATTTTTCATAGATCAACTTTTGGTATTTTTTTATTTTCTCTTCATCGTGTTGTACCCCCGAAGTTTTGGTGTCGCGATATACTCCTGTAATTTCATCAATATGTACAAACCCACCCAACAACCCAGCCTGTATCAGAAAATCCCAGTCTTCATATATTTCAAATTGTTCATCGAATAAGCATTTTAGTTTAACTGGTGGAACCCGAAACAACAAAGCATGAATAGGAATATAGTTGTACAACAAAAGTTTATTAAAATCAAAAGCCCCTTTGTAAACATCTATAAGCTCATTGTTAATATTTACCCTTTTAATATTGGAGTATGCAGCAGGGGCATTAGTGTTTTTTATAACACCGAATATTTTAACAACATGCTCAGGAAACAAAAGGTCATCTTCATCCAGAAAACAAAAATACTCTCCTTCAACAGCTTGTAATCCGGCATTGGCAGCAGCAGCTCGTGGCAACTGTTTGTTTTTTGAAATTACCCGGAGCGGAAAATTGCCACACCGCTCACCAAGATTCAGTTTACCTGTTCCGAGTGCATCAACCACAATTACTTCCAGGTTTGGATAATTTTGCTTGCTGATAGATTCCAGGGCATCGGCAAGTTCGGGGCGGTTCATTGTTCGCACAATTATCGAAATCAGAGGATTTTCATTTACTGATGTATTTTCTTTTGCAGCATAGCTGAAACTGGCAGATTTTTGTTTCCAAAGATTACTACCGGTTTTTATTATTTTGGAATTAATTAAATGATAGGCTTCAGCATATTTTACATCTTCGCCAAGCGTGTAGCTACGATAGATATGTAAAGCATTTATGTAGCGTTTGTAATCCAAAACTGCAAGTTGGCTTTGGAAACAATCCATTGCCCTGTCCAATTGCTCGTGCAAATCGGTGATGTCTAACAGCAGATTTGTAGATTGCATTTGCCCTATTTCGTTATATATCAAATT